>DATKIS010000334.1:0-5431 GCA_035543975.1 Pyrinomonadaceae bacterium | reverse complement strand
CCGGCCAGCATTCCTCGCCACCGCCTTCAACGTCCCCGGCTCGAAAGGTACTTTCCAATTCCGCGCTGAAGCATCGCGGGCGAGTGGTTTGGTACCCAGGGATTTCCCATTGAGCAAAAGTTCTACCTCGTCGCAGTTGCTATAGACTTCAACGTTTTCCTCATGGGCCGCTGCATTGCGCGGGGTCCAGTCAGAAAACAACACCTGCGCGCGTCGCTGGTCGGGTTCATAGCCCGGATCCGTCGGCGTCGCCGGTTGCGGCGCCACCCGGCGGGTAATGTGGACCATCGGTTGGTCGCTCCACCAACTCTGACGTTCATAACCTAACGAACGCGGAGTCCCGGTGCGATCGAGAAGTCCCGAGGAATTAGCGATGCCCGGCCAACGCGACTCGCCCAGATAATCAATCCCGCTCCACAGAAACTGTCCGGCATAAGGAGCATTGTCGCGCAGGGCCAACCATGCGGTGCGAGCGTGGCCATTTTCCGTACCCAGGATTTTGCGCGTTGGTTTCTGCTGATGCGCCGCCAGGATTTCGTTTTCGCGATAATTCTGGCCAACCACATCCAGGATGTCCGCCAGTCCATTGTCATAGTCGTGACTGACGTTGGGACGAAACAACCCCTGGGAAACCGGACGCGACGGATCATGCTCGTGGAAGACTTCGACCAGGCCCCTGAGGATCGTCTTGGCCAGCTCAGCTTTCGGCGTGTCGTGGATTTCGTTGCCGGTGCTGTAGACGACAATGCTGGGATGGTTGCGATCGCGGCGGACTGTGTCCCGCGTATCAATCTTCGACCACTTGTCAAAATAGAGATGATAGTCGTGGGGATTCTTAGCGACCTTCCAACTATCAAACAACTCGTCCATCACCAGGAAACCCATGCGGTCGCACAGGTCGAGAAATTCCGGCGCGGGAGGATTATGAGCGGTGCGAATCGCGTTGACGCCCAGCTGTCTCAGGGTTTCCAGGCGACGTTCCCAGACCCGCAAAGGAACCGCGGCTCCAAACGCGCTGCCATCGTGGTGAAGACAGACTCCCTTGATCTTGAGGTTGCGACCGTTGAGCCAGAAGCCCGTCGGGGCCTCAAAACGAAACTCGCGAATACCGAACGGGTTTGATTCTTCGTCCAGAGTTACGCCCGCTGAGAGCACCTTAACCGTAGCCTTGTACATGGATGGATGTTCGAGATCCCAGCGGACTGGATTCTTCACCACGATATTCTGCTTGAAATCAACCGAGCCGCCGGCGGCGACAGCCTGCGGGTTGGTTCTGACCGATTTCAGTTCCCGGCCATTAGGCCCCACCAGGGTGATGTCGAGGGCGATATTGCGGGGTGACTCAGATTGGTTTACCACCGTGCTCTGGACCAGCACCGTCGCACTATCAGCGGCGACTTGCGGCGTAGTGATGAAAGTCGACCAGTGTTCCAGGTGGACTGGATTAGTGATTACCATTCGCACATGCCGGTAGATGCCGGCGCCGGAATACCACCGCGACGCCGGTTGCGCAGAGTTATCGACGCGCACCGCTATCAGGTTCGGGCCCTTGCCAAAGTTGAGATGGCCCGTCAGTTCGTAACGGAAACCCACGTAACCGTAGGGACGTTTGCCAAGATGAATGCCGTTGATCCAAACATCGCTGTTCGCCATCACGCCGTCGAAATCTACAAAGACACGCTGTCGGGATTGAGCGTTTGGCAGTTCAAAGCGCAACCGATACCAACCAACGCCGGAGGGCAGATATGCGCCCGCCCCGCCCGTTGGGTTCTTTTCATCGAAAGGGCCTTCGATACTCCAATCGTGAGGCACATCGACCCTGCGCCACTTCGAGTCATCGAAGGTGGCCTGCTCGGCATCCACCGGGTCACTTAAGCTGAACCGCCAACCAGTCTCGATTGGTAACTGCCGGCGACTCTGTGCCTCCGCTGCGGCTGCAGTCAACAAAACTATACTAGCGACTACCAGAGTGTTTATCAGCCGCACTAGAATCACCTTCATTACTTTCTCCTTAAAACAGGGTGCCCGAGTAACCGCCGTTTAGAGTCCAGCCAGCTTTGCCCGAAGAGTCGGCGAAGCCGACGAATGACAGTAGCCCACCGATTCATCGGTGGGATCAGGTAGCCCTGAGAACGCGAGTCCGTGAAACGGACGACTGAATCGGAAGTTATGGATCGCCGTAGTTTATCAGTCGTCCGCTTCACGGACTCCGACCTCCCTGGACCGACCACCCAGCACTGAAGTGCTGGGCTATTTTCACTCGTCCCCTTTGCGGACTGAAGCGAGAGCCGGATTTTCGGGCAAAGCTAGGCCAGCCTTTAGGTTGTGGTTACAAGGCACGCAAGCTAAAGCTTGGATTCTAAACGCCTGTGGGGTACACAAGTTATTGCTTTGAAACCTGTGGCAGGTCCACGTTCCTATTGCCTGAAGCTTTGACCGGAGTACCGTCCGCCGTTTGCAGTTTCACATTAGTCATTGACCAGTCGCTCGCGAATTCGATAACTCCGGCAACCCGGCCCTGCGCATTTATGTTGACCCACTTCACATTTTTGATCAGCTTCTCGGGCAAACCGGTGGCTGAGAAGATCAGGGCCGCACCCGTGACCTCGACGTCCTCAATCGTGATATTCCGAAACTGGCATAACCCACGTTCCGGAGGCATCACCGGCGTGTTCATCACTTCCCAGTGCTTCGGAACGTTCTTCATGTCTTTAGGGATCGTGGCGTAGCTGTAACTTGGGTTCCAATTCTGGGTGAAGGTGAACGGCAGCGGCACGTTCGTGAGCTTGAGTCCGCTAATGAGCACGTCTTCCACATAGCCGCCGCGAGTTTTCGCGGATTTGAAGCGGATGCCCTCGTTCGTCCCAATCCCAACATTGTCGTAGGCCACCACCTTCCGAATGCCACCCGACGTTTCACTGCCGAAAGAAACCACCCCGCCGCCTTTTCTGATCGTGTTGCCCCTAATCACTACATACTCCGTCGGGCGATTTACCCGGAGGCCGTCGTAGTCGCGGCCAGCTTTGAGACAGATGTCGTCATCGTTGTTGTCAATGTCGCAATTTTCCACGAGCACATGGCTGGACGAGTCGATATCTACTCCGTCGGTACTGGGGCCTTTGTTGTCGCTGATTTTGACCTTATCAACTGTGACGTGGTCCGAGTAGACAACCTGAACGGTCCAAAAGCCGGATCGCTTCAGACTAAGGTTTTCCACCGTCACATCTGACGACTTCCAGACCACCATCAGTCGCACCCGCTGGGCGTCATAGTCTGAAGCCCAGCGCAGACCACGCGGCTCATAATCCTCTCGTCGCAGTTTCCAATACCTGGCCCACCATTTCTCGCCTCGTCCGTCTATGGTGCCGCCGCCTGAAATCTTGACGTTACGTTGGCCGCTGACGTTGATGAGCGCTGCCGGCCAGCTCATCTCTATGCCCGCGACTCGGGTCCAAATTGATGGGTAGTCTGAGTCTTCCTGGCTGCCGAGCAAGGTAACGCCGGAATCAACCCGCAGGTGCACGTTGCTCTTCAAGAAGAGCGCGCCGGTAACGTAGCTCCCCGGTTTGAAGCTCACGATGCCTCCACCCGCCCTGGCACAATCGTCTACAGCTTTCTGAATTGCCCGGGTTGAGTTTCCGACGCCATCCGCCACGGCTCCATAGGTATTGGCCACAAAAACTCTGCGCTTCTTTGGGGACTGGCGAGCGCCCACCTGCTTTACCCAGGCCGGCAGGCCATCCGCGCGCAGCGGAAATCTAGCCTGCCCACCTGCTGGCGTCGCCAAAGCACAATAGGCAGCCAACATCAGACATGGCAGCTTCCACCCTGGTCCAAATACACTCATTGTTCAAACCTCACGGACGATCGACTCTACTTAACCGCCAAGATGCCAAGTTCGCCAAGGCGTTTACTTATGACTGACTTGGCGTATTTGGCGTCTTGGCGGTCGCGCTTTCCGGACACTATTGTCCGCCTGGCGGCGATACGCGTCGATATTGCTGCGCCACCGGCCGGCGACGTCCGACCCCTTCGCTTCAGCGCATTTAATCAACTGAAATTCAACGAATGAGTCTATAATAAGGCCCTTAATCGGTTACCCCAAGTGCTTTGCCTGCGAAGCTTCCACCAACGACAACTTTTTAGTTGGAACGCGAAGAACTTCGGGCGGAACCGTCTACTTAACGGAGGTGGGAGCCAGGCTCCCTCACTTCCGAGCTTGCCGAGAAAGCTGACATGAAAAGAAAAACGTCCGACTCCCAACCGCGCCGCGACTTCCTCAAGACAACCAGTATCGGCCTGGCCGGCTTCGCCCTGTTGTCCCTGTCTCGAACGAATTCCAGCGCGCAGTCTCCGTTGGCCGGCCGGCTGCCCGGACGCGTTTACCCTCTCAATCACAACTGGCTCTACAGCGAAAGGAATTTGCCAAACGCGGCGAGCCCGACGCTGGACGACAGTCGCTTCACCCGCGTCACCATCCCACATACCAACAAGCTACTGCCGTGGCATGGCTTTGACGATAAGGATTATCAGTTCGTTTCACTCTACCGGCGGCATTTCAAAATCCCAATCGGTACGCGTGGCAAACGGATATTTGTCGACTTCGGCGGGGTGATGACGGCCGCAACGGTGAGCATCAACGGCACGCGCCTGGGCGAATATCGCGGCGGCTATACGCCGTTTTCGTATGAACTGACTTCCCACTTAAACTGGCCCGGGGATAATGTGCTGGCGGTCGAGGTCGACTCGACCGAACGCAAGGACATTCCACCATTCGGCGGCGAGATCGACTACCTGACTTTTGGCGGCATCTACCGGGATGTCCAGCTCCGCATCGTCTCCCCAACCTTTATCGATAACGTGTTCGCCAAGCCGGTCAACGTGCTGAAAGACGATCGCCGGGTAGACGTCCGCTGTTTCCTGAATGGACAAGGCGGGCCCGCCGGGCCATTCAAGCTAACCGCTGAGTTGCGTGACCGTGAACGGGTCATAGCGACAGCGACTGCCGACTTTCCCGCCCTGGGCGCGCCCCACTATGACCTTTCGTTGAAAACCCTCCGTTCAATCCAGCTTTGGGATCTGGATCATCCCAAGCTTTATCAGGTGCGGGTGAAGCTGTCAGGCAACCAAGCCGACGATCACTATGAAATGGCGATCGGATTTCGCGAGGCAAACTTCAGCGAAGACGGTTTCTACTTAAACGGGAAACACGTGAAGCTGCGGGGACTGAACCGCCACCAGACGTTTCCTTACGTGGGCCAGGCCATGCCCGCCCGGGTCCAACGTCGGGATGCGCTGATTCTCAAGCAGGAATTGAAGTGCAACGTGGTGCGCACATCTCACTATCCGCAGTCGCCGCACTTCCTCAACGCCTGCGACGAAATCGGTCTGCTCGTGTTTGAAGAGATACCGGGCTGGCAACATATCGGCG
>DATKIS010000333.1:0-4100 GCA_035543975.1 Pyrinomonadaceae bacterium | reverse complement strand
GAAACCCGTTTTTCCCCGGGTTGCCAAAAGCGCAACCCGGGGCTGGAATTAGCCAACGCTTTCAGCGTAATTCAAAACATTCCATGGTTCTCGCGATTTGTCTCTCTAGTCTCTGGTTCGACGAGTTTTGCAAGAGGCTCTAAAGCTTGGACTCTAAACACCTGTCGATAGGGGGCGTCAGCCAGGCAGGGAAGGGCGCTCCCAACACTACTTCGCCATCGGCAGGTAAGCAAAACTCATCGACTTCGTTCCGGCGCCACCGTCGATGTTGGCGGTTAGCGATCCATCCGAATTCTTTCGATAGATGACCCTCTTAGGGAAGTCGTGTTCCGGGTTTTCGAAAGTTGCTTCCTGAGCGGCGAGTTTGGTGAGTTTGAAATCGGTCGCAGGACAACGCCCCTTCGGACTCGCCACATAGAAGATTTCCTCCCCGCGTTGTTCGATTCGCAGATATTCAAACTCAACCGTCTTGCCGCCGGCGATGGTGCGGCCCACGCCCATCATCGTGCCTGCTGCCGGTGCGGTCCAATGTTCCTCTATTCGCACCTGCCCGCCTGCGGCCGTTTGCCAGTCGCCGGATATCCAACCAAGTTCAGCGATGGTAGTCGCAGGTTCGATCAGAGTGGCGGCTGCGAGAGTTGGCTGAGACGAAGCCTGATAAGTAATCGCGACCACCACTACCAGGGCAGCTATTGTAATAAGGGATTGAATCAGTCTTCTTTGAGTCATTGTTTCTCCTCTAACAGGCTTTGCCTCAAGAGTTAGATTGGGGACCGACGCTTCAGCCCAACGGGCTGACAGCGAGTAGCCGGTGGTCCGCAGACCACCGGAACACGGCAGAAAAGCCTTTGCATCCTGGAAGGATGCTAGAAGTCGTTGCTCTTGCACACCTTCAGCGTGTCGATCGTTTACGGAGTCTAAGCTGACTCTCAGGGGAGTGTATTGGAAAAATCCGACGTCCGGTCTTTCCGGGTGAAGGCGTGGGTCAGACCGAGGGGCTGAGAAAAAAGGACGGCCGGAGTTTGCCGGGCAAACTGCTGGAAATCGCGAATCAGGTGGGCCTGGTCATAGTAGCCGCAATCCGTAGCCACCGCCGCCCAGCCACTATCATTTCGCTCGACAGCCCGGAAGACCTGCTGGAACCGGAGAATACGACAAAGCAACTTGGGTCCTATGCCCACTTCGCTGAGAAACCGGCGCTCAAGCTGGCGGCTGCTGACGCCGGCAGCATGGGCCAGTTCCGCCACCGAGACCTGGCCCCCACGAGCGACGATCTTCCCCACCAGCCCCACGAGCTTCGCCTCAAATTTGTGATTGCTCATCAGATCGACAAGCAACTCTTCGAGCCGGCTTATCTTTCCCCTTGGCGAGGGAATGGAATGGGCTTCATCCATGCGCGACACAAACTTGCGTTCGAGATCGCGGGACAAGGCAGCGAGTTCGACGACTTGATTGGTGAGTTCCTGCATCTCGACCTTAAGGAAGGGAAGTGTCCCGCCGGGGTGAAACCGAATGCCGATAAGCTCCACCCGACCGTTTGGTGAGATCAAAATGGGCCGGGTCATTTGGCCTACCAGAAAGTGCCTCGGCTGGGCCTCTTGTTGGCCATTGTCGAGCTGCTCTCGAAAGTGAGCGCCAAAGTTCAGGATAAGTTCAACGCAGCCGTCCGGAAGGATCCGTTCTGGTTGCAAGCCTTCGGCTGGTTTTGTTACCTCTGTCTCATCGTTGTCGAGCGTCCAGAAACACTCGACGTATGGCGCCAGCTGGGGGGTTGGTTTGAACTCGCAGTAGCGCATCGGTGATTTAGAGTCTCTCGGATGGCGTCAACTCTTTGGAGTGCGGTGGCTTGACACCGCTTTGGTATCCGGCGGCTTGACGCCGGTCGTTACCGATCATCCAACTTCGGACGATACGAAAACCAAAGTCGAAGCAGGCCGGCGTCAAGCCGCCGCTGACAAAGCGGCGTCAAGCCGTCGCTGACAAAGCGGCGTCAAGGCGTCGCTGACAAAGCGGCGTCAAGCCGTCGCTGACAAAGCGGCGTCGAGCCGCCGCGCTCCATAGGTCCTACTCCTTCGGCGTCGGCTTAGCTCCGACGTTGCTCGTCTCGATTTTGCCGAGGTTGAGTTTGGCCAACTCCGGCTCGATCTTGCTGCGATCGCCCACGGCCACAATCACCATCGATTCCGGCATGAGATATTTACCGGCCACGCGTTTTACGTCTGCCACGGTCACCCCATCGATTTTGGCCGGCAGGCTGCGGTAGTAATCGAGCGGCAGGTTGTAGATGAAAAGTTGGGCTACGCTCTGCGCTGCTTGTCCGGTCGTCTCGAAGAGTCCGGGCAGCGATCTTGCAAACGAGTCCTTCGCTATCTTCAGCTCTTCGGCACTCATGTCGGTTGCGCGCATGCGCTCAAACTCGTTGAAGATCTCGTATACGGCCGGGGCGGTTACATCGGTGCGTACGCTCGTGCCGGTGAAGAACGGTCCCGGACCACGCCGAAACTGGAATGATGAACCGGCCCCGTAGGTGTAACCGTTCTTCTCCCGCAGGTTCATGTTGATGCGACTCGAGAAAAGGCCGCCGAGACCCGTGTTCATCACTTCGATTGGCACGTAATCCGGGTTCGCCCGGGAGACTCCCACCTGTCCGATGCGCAAAACAGTCTGCGGCGCACCGGGCTTGTCTACAATTACGATGTGTCGCGCAGCCGCGGCTTGCACGTCGGGACGCGTCATGCCCGTGGCTTTACCGCTCCACTTGCCAAAGTGTTTCTCGGCTAGCCCGCGCAGTTCGGTTGGCGACAAGTCGCCGGCCACGATGAGCGCGGCATTCTCGGGCACGTAGCCGGCCTGCCAAAACCTCATCATGTCCTCGCGCGTGATCGCTTTGATGGATTCCTCGGTACCGAGCTCAGTGAAGCCGTACGGATGGTTCGTGCCATAGAGGGCGTTGTTAAAGACCTTGCTCGCCAGGGCGTTTGGATTGTCCCGCTGCTGGAGAATCTGCGTGAGCCGCGTGTTGCGCACGCGGTCGAGCTCTTTCGGCGAGAACGCGGGCTGGAGCAACACGTCTGCTACCAAATCAAAAGCCACGTCGGCATTCTTCTTCAAGGTGCGAACGTTGATTCCCGAGGCGTCGCTGGTCGAACCCGTACTAAGTGACGCGCCGATTGCGGCCACGTCTTCAGCAAGTTGCAGGGTGGAACGCCTGGTGGTTCCCTCATCGAGCATATCTGCCGTGAACGCAGCCAACCCGGGTTTGCTCGCCGGGTTTGCCTCACTACCACTCAGGATCACCAGGTTGGCGGAAACCACCGGCAGGTTGCGCTGTTCGACCAGCATCACCGTCAAACCGTTTGCTAGTTTGAAACTTGTGGGCACGGGCAGGGCCAGCTTGGATGTCGCTCCGGCCGAAGGTTGCTCGTTTCGCCAGTCGTCCTGAGCGTTGGCGGCCGTGGTGGGGTTATCAGCGGCCTCGGCTTCTGCGGTCTTCGGCACGTCGTCAACGACCTTTTTACCCGGGACGCCGTAAACCACCACGCGCGAGTTCTTCGTGAGTTTGTCCTGGGCCATCTTCTGGACCGAGGCGGGCGTGGCGTTGTCATAACGCGCCAGGTCTTTGGCCAGGAAGTTTGGATCACCGAGGTAGTGGTTGTATTGGTTCAAGCGGTCGGCCACACCGCCGAAACCGCCCAGCGTTTCCAGTCCCTGCACGATTCGGGTTTGGAGCACGTTGCGGGCCCGCGCGAGTTGGTCAACCGTGACGCCATCTTTGCGGACGGCGTCCAGCTCTTCGTCGATGGCCTTTTCAATGTCTTCCGGGTTGACGCCCGGTTTCGCCGTGGCGGTGATCTGAAAGACCGAACCCAGAATCAAGGAGCCCTGGTTGGCGCTGACGTCCTGCGCTATTTGCCGATCGTAGACCAGCCGTTTGTAGAGGCGGCTGGACTTGCCGCCACCGAGGATCAACGCCAGCAGGTCAGCCTCGGCATCGCCTGCCTTGTAGATGGGATCCGTGATCCAATCGATGTAGACGCGCGGGAGTTCAACCTGGTCGGTGACTAGGGCTCGCCTTTCGGAAGTTATGGGAGGGGTGGTGG
>DATKIS010000332.1:0-4041 GCA_035543975.1 Pyrinomonadaceae bacterium | reverse complement strand
AAAGTACTCGACTTCGGCATAGCGAAATACACACAAGCCGACGGTGAAGAGCCGGCGAAAGACGCGGCGTTCCTCACAACTCCTGGCGCCGTGATGGGGACTGCGGCATATATGTCTCCCGAGCAGGCGCGCGGCGTTCCCGTCGATACCCGGACGGATCTTTGGAGTGTGGGAGTTGTGCTATACGAGATGGTTGCCGGGCGCCGGCCGTTTTCCGGCGACACCGCAATGGATGTCATGTCCTCGGTCATTGGGAAACAACCGCTCCCTGTTTCCGCCCATAACCCTCTGGTTCAGAAACCGATCGAACAGATCGTCGTCAAAGCACTGCAAAAAGAAAGAGACAAGAGATATCAAACGGCCGAAGAGCTTCTGGCTGACCTGGGGTCAGCACGACGAGAAGGTGACTCTGGCGATGAGCGGGCGTCGTCGAACGCACGGCGGCAGTCGGCCATCACATTAGCGGGGGCAGCCCGCAAGTCGGGCGAACTCAATCCTGACCCACCGTCAACAAAGGATCTTGCGGGCACATCAACAAACCCTTCGAGCGCGGAATACATTGTTAGCGGCATCCGGAAACACAAGTGGGTCACGGTCGTGTCGTTGGCTGTTCTCATCATCGTTAGCGGGTTGTTGTTTTACCGTTTTGTGCTATCCCGCCACAGCCCCCAGATTGAATCCATTGCCGTGTTGCCTTTTGTCAACGAGGGGGGCAACAGCGAGGTCGAGTATTTGTCGGATGGCATGACGGATACACTAATAAACAGTCTCTCCCAGCTTCCCAATATGTCAGTTAAGGCACGTACGTCCGTGTTTCGCTATAAAGGCAAAGACGTGGATGCCCAGCGCGTTGGTTCAGACCTGTCTGTGCAGGCGGTTCTGAGCGGTCGAGTGGTACAGCGGGACAACAACCTGACCTTGTACCTGGCATTGGTAGACGCACGCGACGGCAATCAGATTTGGGGGGAGCGCTACGACCGCAAGATGGCCGATCTAATTTCGCTACAAAGGGAGATTGCCCGCGACGTCTCTCAGAAGTTGCGAGCGCAGCTTTCGGGGGCCGAACAGCAGAAGGTTACGAAAGACTACACGGCAAACACGGAGGCGTACCAACTCTACCTCAAAGGGCGTCTCCATATTTTTCGTTTGACACCACCAGAGGTTCAGAGAGGCATCGCCTATTTCAACCAGGCAATTGAGATTGATCCGAATTACGCTCTGGCGTACGACGGACTTTCAGCTGCATATCGTTCACTGGCGTTGGGCAGCGAGATGGCCCCCAGGGAGTTTCTTCCAAAGTCGATTGCTGCGGCGCAAAAGGCAATCAGCATTGACGACGGTCTGGCCGAATCTCATACCGCACTCGGAGTCAGCATGTTTTGGTACGAGTGGAATTGGACCGAAGCGGAAAATCAACTCAAGCGCGCGCTGGAACTCGATCCGAACAGCGCGGAGGGACATCTCTTTTATGCTCATCTCCTCTCAAACACAGGGCGTCATGCCGAAGCGCTGGCGGAAATAAAACGTGGTAGAGAACTCGATCCCTTTTCTCCGTTTCTCAACGCCCTCGAAGGACAATTTCTGGTTCACGCAGGAAAACCCGATGAAGCGCTGGCCAGATTACGCGAGGCCTTTGAACTAGCCCCGGGTTTTTGGTTACCTCATGTGTTTGCGTCCAGCGCCTACGCCGAAAAAGGAATGTTTGCCGAAGCGATCGCCGAAGCGCGTCGCGCGACCGAACTCTCCCCGGCGCAAACGATATCACTAGCCTACGGAGGCTATGCCCTGGCGAAGTCAGGCAAACAAACTGAAGCGCAGGAAGTGTTGGATAACTTGCTGAAATTATCAACAGAGCGTTTTGTGCCGCCTTATCACATAGCGCTGCTCTCTAACGGACTTGGCGATCGCGACAAAGCCTTCGAGTGGTTGGAACGTGGATTGGAACAACGAGATCCGAAAATGACGTTTCTCAAAGTCGATCCAAAATGGAATAACTTGCGTGACGATTCGCGCCTTATGGATGTGATGCGCCGCGTTGGGTTTTAGCAATAGCGCGATGGGAGCGCGGGCGTCCTCGCCGCAGCCAAGATGTGATGACTTTGCCGGTCGCTGATTCGGTCAATACTGCTTCATCGCGCACATTAGAATGACGCCAGGAGCTTTGCATAAAGAGAAACCGCCGAGTTGCAAAATGAGGAAGGTTGGCAGAAACGATCCATGTCCATGTGGCAGTGGCCGGAAGTACAAAAAGTGCTGTCAGGCCAGTGCGGATGATTCGGATTTTCAGTACCGGCGTTGGCGGCGCGTCGAAGCTGACCTAATCCCACAACTCATTTCTTACGCCATCGGCACGCTCGGACCCGACGCCATCGAGGACGCCTGGCAGGAATTCCATGACGACAGTCCGGACGATGTCTACGATCCCGCGTCATCCATGAACATGGTGTTCATGCCGTGGTTCTTGTTCAACTGGACTCACGATGTGATCCCGCCCGGTGCGAACGAATTCATCGAGACGACGATCGCGGAATCCTTCCTTAGTGAAGTGCGTGTTACGGATGACCAGGAAAAACTCCTGGTTAGTGCTATTCGCCGTCCTTACTCGTTATGCGAAGTCGCGGAAGTGAATCCTGGAGTGGGGATGACTCTTTTTGACCTTCTGCGGCGCACCCGTTTTGAAGTCGTTGAGCGTGCGGCCTCTCAAAGCTTGAAGCGAGGCGAGATTATTTTCTGCGCCACGACTCAACTGGCCGGCATCAGTTCCAATATGGGCACCAGTCCTTACGCACTGCGGCCCACAGCCAAGCGCGACGTCCTCGAATTGCGGAAATGGATGCTGCAGGAAACTGAAAGCAAGCAAATCACTGACGATCATCTGCATATGTTTGAGGGCGACATCCGTGGTCTCTATCTTGACATAGTCGCGGCAATGTTCAAACCACCGCAGTTGACGAATACCGACAAAGATCCGTTGTTACCGCAAACTCTCTATTTCGAGCTCGCGTCGGCCGATCAGGCGTTTCATGCTTTGAAAGATCTGGCGGAAGGTGTCCCGGAAAGTGAATTAAGCACCGAGGTGACGCCCGAGGGCGTTATTGAAAAGGCGGAGATTTCCTGGCTGGGTGGTACCGACGAAGCGCGCAAGCGGCTCGGTGGGCCAGTGTTGCTGGCAACGATCAAGATTGAGAATTGCAAGTTGAGGGTGAACGTTAACTCAAACAGACGAGCGGAGACTATTCGCAGTCTTATCGAAGAACGACTGGGGAACCAAGTCACTTACCAGAGGACCGTATTTGAGCCCGTCGAGTCGGACCTTGAGAAGATGTGGCAAGCCGGAGGTCGCACAACCCGCGCAGGTGGATCCCCCACCCTTGGAATATGCGAAGCCGACTGGGATGAGTCCGAAGTATCCGAGGCCGAGTGGGCCGAGCGGACCGAAGAGAGCGGGGTGATTTCACGGGAGGGCGCGCCTCCTGAATTGATCATGAAACTGGAGGAGACTGCGCGCCAAACCTGGATCGCATGGTTGGATCTAATCGTCCCTGCGCTCAACGACCTGACACCACGCGAAGCGGCAAAGACGGAAGAGGGCCGCGACCTGCTCGAGAGTTTGCTTCTATATTACGAGAACCAAGAAGAAGCCGAAGAAGACACCTTAAACAACCTCATGCGTCCCGATATTCCCGCCCTGCGCCGCGAACTCGGCCTGCCCGATACTCGTGGATAGCCCCTTTGCCGAGATCTCATTATCTGTTGGTTCGGGGTTCAAATCCCTGCGGTGGTACGACAAAAAAGGTGGCAGGAAGCGGGAGCACGAGGCCGGAAGCAGGTGCCGGGAGCAGGAGCAGGAGGCAGCAGGCGTGGAGGGAAAGTGGTGTCGTTTGAGGGACCGGCACGGCTGTCCGGCCTGGAGGGCGGAGGGGGCGAACCAATAGATCAGCTTTCCAGATCCAGGACTGGATAAGCCTCGCGGCGGATGACGCGACGGAGCCGGAGTGGCTCGTCAAACATCTGTTCAAGTCCTCGTACAATCGCGTATTT
>DATKIS010000331.1:0-2785 GCA_035543975.1 Pyrinomonadaceae bacterium | reverse complement strand
AATCTCCTGATGCGCTTCTACGATGCGCAGCGAGGCCGGATTCTCTTAGACGGCGTAGACATACGCGAGTGGGACCTGGAATCACTGAGGAAAAACTTTGCCGTGGTGCTACAGGAAGTTTTCCTCTTCAGCGGCACGATCGCCGGAAATATCCGACTCGGCCGGGACGATATTTCTGATGAACGTATCAAATGGGCGGCGCAGGAGGTAAGCGCTGAGCCTTTCATACAACGCCTTAAGGGTGGTTATGAAGCCGAAGTCAAAGAGCGAGGAGCCGGGCTATCTGTGGGTCAGAAGCAGTTGGTGTCGTTTGCGCGCGCGCTCGCGTTTGACCCGGCGCTGCTCATACTCGACGAAGCCACCAGCTCGATCGACACCGAAACGGAGCAACTAATTCAGCAGGCAATTGAACGGGTCATGCGGGATCGCACTTCGATCGTCGTCGCCCATCGCCTTTCGACTATTCAACGGGCGGATCAAATCATCGTGCTTCATCATGGCGAGATTCGCGAGCAGGGAACCCACCAGGAGCTGCTGGCACAGCATGGCCTTTATTGGAGACTATACAAACTTCAATACGCGGATGGGAAAAGTCACGACTCCCCGACGCTGCCCGGAGATGATGAACCAGCCCAGCCGGCAGGCCAGGCTCAGTTCAGCGAATAGGCCTCTGATTCGTGACTCTTCATGTGGGTTCGTGGATCGTTCGAATCCGCCGGATACGATCTACTAAGGCACACGAACAATCAGGAGATTCAGATCCAAACAGGAGAGAACGATGCTAATAACTCGAGAAACATCGCCACGCATTTTCTTTGCCTCAATACTCATTCTCGGCTGGCTCCTGTTAACAGCGACGGCCGAACTAAAGACGGAACCAGCGCGCGAACTGCGCTTCTCGATCTCTTTCCCCGAGTCCAGCAGTCGCGAGCCCCTCGATGGTCGAGTTCTGCTGCTCATCTCAAAAGACAACTCGAGTGAACCCCGTCTCCAGATCAACGAAGACCTGAACACCCAGCAGGTGTTTGGAGTTGATGTTGATGCCCTCAAGCCCGGCGCGGAAGTAGTCGTTGATAAAACCGCGTTTGGTTACCCGCTGCGGTCACTTTCCCAATTGAACCCTGGAGACTACTGGGTACAGGCACTCCTGCATCGATATGAAACTTTCAAAAGGTCAGATGGGCACACAGTTAAACTGCCGATGGATCGTGGCGAGGGCCAGCAGTGGAGCCGAGCACCGGGGAATCTATACAGCACGCCGCAGAAGATAAGTGTGAGGGCCGACGTCGATGGCAGCTTCAAGATCACGCTCGATAAGATTATCCCACCAATTGAGCTTCCCAAAGATACGAAGTACATCAAGCATGTGAAGATGGAGAGCAAGCTACTCTCGAAGTTTTGGGGACGTCCGATGTATCTCGGGGCAAACGTGTTGCTGCCGGAGGGATTTGATAGCCATCCAAACGCCCATTACCCGCTGGTTATTTTTCACGGCCACTTCCCTGCCGATTTTGGCGGCTTCCGCGAGCAACCTCCCGACCCCAATCTGAAACCGGTTTACAGCGACCGGTTCAAGCTTCAGGGCTATAACAAGATCGTGCAGGAGCGCACGCACAAGTTTTACCAGGAATGGACGGGTCCAAACTTCCCGCGCATGATCATCATCGAGATTCAACATGCGAATCCTTACTACGACGATTCATATGCGGTGAACTCGGAAAACCTCGGACCCTATGGCGATGCCATTACCTATGAGCTGGTGCCCTTCATTGAGAAACAGTTCCGCGGGATCGGCAAAGGCTGGGCCCGCTTCATGTATGGAGGCTCAACCGGCGGTTGGGAAGCGCTCGCGGCCCAGGTTTTTTATCCCGAAGAATACAACGGCGCCTGGGGCGCATGTCCCGACCCCATAGACTTTCGCGCTTATACCATCGTCAATATCTACGAACACCAAAACGCTTACTACCCGGACACGCCTTTCAAACAGCTTGCCAGGCCAGGCAAGCGAAACTATCTGGGCGAACTCGCGGCAACTATTGAAGACATGAACCACATGGAGTTGGCGCTCGGCACGAACAGCCGGTCAGGCGGACAATTCGATATCTGGCAGGCCGTCTATTCGCCGGTGGGAAAGGACGGCTATCCCAAACCGATCTGGGACAAGTTAACCGGCAAGATCGATCCGGCCGTGGCCGCCTACTGGCGCGAGCATTACGATCTCGGCTACATCATGAAGCGCGACTGGAAGAAGCTGGGACCAAAACTGGAAGGCAAGATTCATATCTACGTGGGCGAGGCTGACAACTACTACCTCAATAATGCGGTTTATCTGGTCGAGAACTTCCTCAAGGGCACAAAAGACCCTTACTACGGCGGTGAAGTGGATTACGAGCCGCGCGCAGAGCATTGCTGGAACGGCGACCACACGCTGCCGAACGCAATCTCGCGCCTGCGCTACCACCAGTTTTACGCACCAAAGATTGTCGAGCGCATCTTGAAGAGTGCGCCCAAGGGGGCAGACCTAACGAGCTGGCGTTATTGAGAGGAAGGGTCGGGCGAAGTACCCCGCGTTTCTAAGGACAGATGCCGGCAGGTTGGAGTGCAGCTAACTTTGCCCGAAAAGTCGGCGAAGCCGACGAATGAGGTAGCCCACCGATTCATCGGTGGGATCAGGTAGATCTAAAGAACGGGAGTCCGTGAAACGGACGGCTGAACCGCAAACCCTCGGCTCGCCAAGAATTTTCAGTCGTCCGTTTCACGGACTCCGACCTCGCTAGCACCGACT
>DATKIS010000330.1:0-2517 GCA_035543975.1 Pyrinomonadaceae bacterium | reverse complement strand
ATCCCGCGGGTATTTTGGGGCGCGGCAATATCTTTGCAGAGGAGTACTTGTAACGGAGGCCTTCAAGTGATTATCCCGCCATTCGAGTTTGGTTGGTTCATCGAAACGATCCACGAATTAACACGAAAGTTTTCGGTTTCGGGTGAGTTAGTGGATCGTTATTTCATGGTTTTAGTACCTGCCTTTGGCCGGGAAGCACCGTTGATCGTAGAATCCACATCGAACGCAGTCCGAGAAATTCACCTGTTGGAATGGAAAAGCGCGAATGGCATTGATGGAAATAGTGACGTGGCCTAATCCGATTCTGGATACGCCGGCTGAACCGGTCACGGAATTTGGTGACAGTCTAAAGAGCCTCGTCAGCAACATGTTTGAGACGATGTACGCTGCACCCGGTGTGGGCCTGGCCGCGGTGCAGGTGGGGGTGGCCAAGCGCCTCTTTGTGATGGACTGCTCCGGCGGCAAGGACCCCGATCAACGGGTCGTGATGATAAATCCTGACGTCATTCACGTTGAAGGGGAGCAGAATGGTGAGGAGGGCTGTCTTTCGTTTCCAGGGATTTACACGCCGGTGGAACGCAGCCTGCGCGCAGTTGTTCGCGCTCACGATATCAACGGCAATGAGTTTGAGTTGGACGATGAGGAACTCACAGCTCGCTGCATGCTTCACGAAACCGACCACTGCGATGGCATTGTTTTCCTGGACAAGATGAGCTCGCTCAAAAGGGAACTGGTGAAGCGAAAGATCAGGAAGCTGCAGAGGACGGGGAAGTGGTCCTGAGGCAAGTAAGTAGAGGGCAGAAAGCCTTACACTACGCGGCCTAAGGAGCTCGGTCACTAGCAACCGCTGCGAGCGCTCTGTGTTTCGTGATGTGTTAGAATCCAGTAAATACTTTATGAAGAACGTTACCGCAGGAAAAGCCCAGGAGAGTTTACCGCGTCTCTTAAATGAGATCGCTGCATCCCATGAGCCGATTCAGATCACGGGTGATTCTTCAAACGGTATTCTCATCGCCGAAGAGGATTGGTGGGCGATACAGGAAACGGTTTACTTGCTGTCGATTCCGGGGATGCGCGAATCTATTCGTGAGGGACTAACAACGCCGACTGAGGAGTGCGCTACGGAGCTCCCCTGGTGAGCTGGCGAGTCGTATTCACGAGACAGCGCAAAAGGACTCGAAGAAGCTGGCGAGCGCGGGATTGAGGGAGAAGGCTGAGGAGCTACTGAGAATTGTCGAAGAAAACCCGTTCCAGGTGCCCCCGCCTTACGAAAAGTTAGTGGGTGATCTCGCCGGTGCATATTCCCGCAGAATAAATATCCAACACCGACTGGTATATCAAGTCCTGAAAGCGGAGAACACTGTAAAAATCCTCCGACTCTGGACTCACTACGAATAAGCTTAATGTGAGGATGAACATGCCAACTGAATTCCGCAACGAACCGTTTACAGATTTCAGCCAGGAAGAGAATGCGCAAGCTATGCGAGCGGCGCTCGATAAAGTGAGGAGCGAGCTGGGCCGCGAGTATCCGCTGGTGATTGGCGGCGAGCGAATTGAAACCGACGCAAAGCTGGATAGTCTCAATCCGGCGAATCGTACCCAGGTGGTTGGCCGGTTTCAGAAAGCAACCAAGGAACTGGCTAACAAGGCCGTCGAGTCGGCCTTTGACACCTTTCAAACGTGGAGAAATACAGGTCCGGAAGAAAGGGCCGATCTCCTGTTTCGCACTGCCGCAATTCTGCGCGAGCGGAAGCATGAACTGTCTGCCTGGATGATCCATGAGGTTGCCAAGACGTGGGCAGAAGCTGATGGCGACACCGCCGAGGCAATTGACTTCCTTGAGTTTTACGGACGGGAGATGCTGCGTTATGCCCAGGGCCAGCCGCTGGTGAAAGTCCCAGGCGAAGATAACCACATGGAGTACATTCCGTTGGGCGTGGTTGCGGTCATTCCGCCGTGGAACTTTCCGCTTGCGATTATGGCGGGGATGACGGCTGCCGCTTTTGTGACGGGAAATACGGTCGTCCTCAAACCGTCTTCAGACGCGCCGACCATTGCGTACAAGTTTTTCGAGATACTCGAAGAGGCTGGCCTGCCTGCCGGGGTAGTTAACTTCATGACTGGTTCCGGGGCGGAAGTTGGCGATGTGGTGGTTGATCATCCGAAGACGCGTTTTGTCGCCTTTACAGGTTCAATGGAAATTGGACTCAGAATTAACGAACGAGCGGCGAAAGTTCACGAGGGCCAGATCTGGATTAAACGTGTGGTTGCCGAGATGGGTGGGAAAGACGCGACCATCGTGGCGGAGGATGCGAATCTCGACGATGCCGCCACTGGGATTGTGCAGGCGGCATTTGGGTTCCAGGGGCAGAAGTGTTCAGCGTGCTCCCGTGCGATCGTCGATGCCGCAGTCTACGATCAAGTGCTCGAGAAGATTGTCGAGCGAACCGTGAAGTTAAAGATGGGTGACCCGCAAGATTTGGCCACGAACATGAGCGCCGTGATCAATGAGAAGGC
>DATKIS010000329.1:0-2493 GCA_035543975.1 Pyrinomonadaceae bacterium | reverse complement strand
AATCAACTTTCGCCACGGCAGGAAAATAGCACACCGCCTGGATGAAGCACCAATCCGAAAATTAACTGCTGGTGGGTAAATAAAGACTAATAAGACTCGATCAAAAAACCCATGTCGCTCGGAGGGACCCCAGGGGCAAATGTCTTTCCCCTGTCCCGCTCTCCTCCTACCCCCGCGGCCGGCTTCTCAACCGGAACCGGCCAACTACTTTGCGATAGTTGGAGACTTCCCGAGAAAATCGCTCGTTGGTCCAACTCAAATGGTTGCGAGCAATTGTCGCCGCCGGCTCGATTGCATCGAGTCCGCAGCTGGAATTGAGCCCGACCATCGTGCGCCGCAACAAACAATCGGCTAGCGAGCTGGCAAACTCGTGATCGAAGGAATAGATCACTTCCGCCGCAATCGCCCGGGTTTCCTCATCGAAGATTTTCGCGAGCGAAGGATTGGCGGTAGTCAGCTTCACTATTTCGGCGGATCGAGTCCCGTAAATTCGTAACAGCCGCTCGCTGGTGATTGGCGACAAGCCGGAATTCAGTTTGAAGTCTCTACAAAAGTCTTCGAAGAAGTTTATCTGCGGGCCGGCTCCGGGCAGCGGCACCTTATCGGTTGCGCACGTTGGCGCGCTCCGGCCAATCTCCTTGAAAACCAGATCGACCGCTTCTTCCGCCAGGCTGCGGTAAGTCGTGAGCTTACCGCCGACGATGGAAAAAAGGTTGACGGCTTGCGGGTGACGGCGCAGGAAGTGACGACGGGTAATGCCGGCTTCGCCTTTGTCCCCGGTAAAGGGCAGCGGCCGGACACCGGCATAAGTGAAGAGAATCTTGTCTCGACTCAGGTTAGCGAGGGGAATGATGCGATTTGTTTCGCGCAACAAATAATCGATCTCGTCAGATTCGATCCGGACATTATCCAAATCGCCGTCGTACCGAATGTCGGTCGTGCCGATCAGGTAGTTGCTGTTCCAGGGAATTATGAAGAACGGCCGCTGGTCGGTTTCGGCTTCAACATAAACTGCGCTCGACGGCGCGCCGGGAAAGGGGGCCACGATGATGTGACTGCCTTTGGTGCCGCCAATCAGCCGCGGTGAGTTTGCCCCGGTTTTTTCCAGTAACTGATCAACCCAGGGTCCGGCCGCGTTCACTACGATCTCAGCACGGACCGACTGGCGCGCGTTATCGTGCTCCTGAGTAAACTCGATGCCGCGTATCTTGCCGGCTGCCACGATTAGTTTGTCGACGCGGGCATAGGTAAGCACGGTCGCGCTGTGTTCGATAGCCGAGAGCGCATTTTCAAACACCAGCCGCTCGGCAAACTCCACCTGGCCATCGTAGAAGATAGCGCCGCCCTCCAGCCCATCGGGGTTTAGTGCGGGCAGATGATCGAGGGCCTCGGTGCGCGAAAGCATTTGGTGGCGTGGCAGAGTCTTGTCAAAGGAAAGGAGGTCGTAAGCGATCATGCCGGCCCGCATGGTCCATGGGCCGCGCCGCCCGCCGTGGTAGATTGGAACCAGCATCGGCAAGGGGCGGACCAGGTGAGGCGCGATCTTCATCAGGCAAGATCGCTCACGCAGGGATTCGCGCACCAGGCCAAACTCGCCGTGTTCGAGATACCTGAGCCCGCCGTGAATCAGCCGGGTAGACCAACTCGACGTGCCGCCGCCAACATCGCCTTTGTCCAACAGCAGGACCTTCAGTCCGCGCATGGCGGCGTCGCGCGCGATTCCGGCGCCATTTATGCCAGCGCCGATAACGATGACATCGAAAGTGGTTTCAGAAAGGTTTGGGTTAACGTTTATCATTCAGTTATGCGACTAATCCTTGTGGCACTCCTGATTGCGTCACCACTGCTAACTTCTTTTAGGCAACCTGTTTCAGCTGCGGGGATATTACAAGACCCCAAGCCAACCAGCGACTTCACGAAACGCCCGCCGCCGCCAAGCTCCGCCGAAGCACTACGTGAAATGGAAGCCCGGCTGAGCGAAGTCCGCGTGCGCTATGAAAGCAACCGGAGCGATCCGGAGGCGATTATCTGGCTTGGCCGGCGCTTGGCATATTTAGGCCGCTGGCGAGAAGCGATTGAAACATTTGGTGAAGGGATTAAGAAGTTTCCAGTCGATGCGCGATTTTATCGCCACCGTGGTCATCGTTACATCACTGTGCGTAGATTCGATTTGGCCGTGGCCGATTTAGAAAAAGCAGCCAGATTAATAAGAGCGAGGCCCGACGAGTCGGAACCTGACGGCCAGCCAAACGCGCGTGATATTCCCACCAGCACTTTGCAGTTTAATATCTGGTATCACCTGGGACTTGCCCACTATCTCAGGGGAAACAACCAGCAGGCCCTGCGCAGCTATCGCGAGTGTCTCAAAGTTTCAAAGAACAACGATGCGGTCGTGGCTACGACGCATTGGCTCTACATGACGCTGCGCCGGTTGCAGCGTCAGCCCGAGGCAGACATAACACTCGCACCCATTCGCCCGGGGATGGAGATCAT
>DATKIS010000328.1:0-2271 GCA_035543975.1 Pyrinomonadaceae bacterium | reverse complement strand
CGGTTTGGCGAATCGGGGAAATGCTGCGTTTCGAGGCAGAAGCCGAATCGAAGCTGGTAGGCTTTGCCATCCTTGCCAATCTTGCTGCCATCCAGAAAATTGCCGGTATACAACTGGATGCCCGGTTCCGTGGTCCAGACTTCCATGACTCTGCCGGTGGTGGGCTCCTGCACTTTTGCCGCTCGCCGCAGCGTTCCGTTCCTACCATTGAGGACAAAGGTATGATCATAGCCTTTGCCGAAAGTGAGCTGCTCGTCGGAGTTCTCGATTCGTGCTCCGATCACATTCGGGGTCGTAAAGTCGAAGGGCGTGCCCTTCACTGCCCGAATCTCTCCGGTAGGAATTGAGCCGGCGTCGGTCGGTGTAAAATGGTTAGCGTTTATCGTCAACCGATGCCCGAGAATGTCGCCGTTGCCTTGCCCGGCAAGGTTGAAATAGGAATGCTGCGTCAGATTGACGAGCGTGTCCTTGTCAGATGTGGCGTGGTAATCCACCTTCAGTTCGTTACGATCAGTTAACGTGTAGACAACTCTTACGGAGAGCCTGCCGGGGTAGCCTTCCTCGCCATCGGGACTCACGTAACTTAACTGCAACGCCGATCCGTTAACGGTCTGTGACGGCCGCGCAGTCCACAAAACCTTATCAAACCCGACGTTACCGCCGTGCAGATGGTTCTCTCCATTGTTGACGGCAAGTTTGTATTCGACTCCATTCAGAGAGAACCGCCCTTTGGCAATCCGATTAGCGTAACGGCCGATGACTGTTCCAATGTAGGGGGAGTTTGCCAGATAACCATCAAGACTGTCGTATCCCAATACCACATCATCAAACTTGCCCGCACGGTCGGGAACCTTCAACGACACCACCGCCGCACCGTAATTTGTGATCCTCACTTCGACGCCGTTTCGATTGGTCAGCCTATAGATATCCACCGCGCGGCCGTCCGGCAATTTCCCAAAGTCTTCTTTTACGAGGGAGGCCTTTCCCTCTCCACCGAAGCCGCTGGAGAAAAGGGCAATTGCGACCAGCATCAGCAGGACCCGCGTGCGCGCCATGGACATTCTGAGTTCTCCTGCGGCGTGATTGATTCCAGAGCTTTCCGGACCAACTCAAGATTCAGTGGGGGTATTGACTAACTGAGCCCCGCGGCGTTTGGGACTCACTGAACAGGAACACGACGACGTTGCAGGAGTTGGTCTGCAATGACTCCGATCAGAATCACTCCGCCCATCACCGCGAAATTCAGTGAGCTGGGTATGCCTAACAGATTGACCAGGTTTTGCAGCACCTGCAGCAAGGCGGTGCCAATGAGAATACCAATGATTGAGCCTTCTCCACCGCGCAAACTACAACCGCCCAGCACCGCCGCGGCGATGCCATACAACTCGAAGAAATTTCCATGTGATGAGGGTGAGATCGAGTTTGTGTAAAAGGCGAAGACGATGCTGGCGATGCCGACGAGGACTCCCAGAATCACGTAAGCGCTGGCGATGATCAGGTTCGAATTAATGCCGGAGTATCTGGCAGCCATCTCGTTGCGGCCAACCGCAAACAGGTAACGGCCATAAACCGAACGGTGCAGGACCACCCACATCACCACGCTGACGATCACCAGAATGATGAAGGGAGTCGGAATACCAAAGAGACTGCCGGTGGCCAGGGTGCGCAGCGTTTCAAATCCTTCAGCGTTGCCGAAACCCATGGTCTCGTCGTTGGCAATGAACCGCGCCAGGCCCCGATAAAACAACAGCCCGCATAACGTCACAATGAACGGCTGTACCCTCACTTTCGTGATCAGGAAGCCGTGAAAGGCACCAATGCCTACGGCCACGCCGACGACCGCTAGAACTGCCAGCGCACTCGGCCATCCCCAGCGAGTCAACATTAACGACAGCAGTACACCCAGGAGCGCAAAGACAGAGCCCACCGAAAGATCGATTCCTCCGGTAATGATGACTATGCCGAGGCCGACGCTAAAAATGCCATAAGCGCCGATCAAACGCGCCATGTTCTGTAGGTTTGCGCTGGCGAGAAAGCGAGGGTTCAATATCGAAACGACTACGCACAACGCGACCAGCAACAGGAAAGTGCCTAGCTCTTTCTTCATAGTGATCCGGCCTTCGATCGTCTGCGGACAGATCAGGCTCAGCGATTCGATTGTGGTTCGGGGCGGAAACCAATTCTAATTGCGAAGTTAGTTTGTCTTGTTTACTTGAGCCGGCGCTATTTTGCAAGCCTGAGCGACCCAAAAAGCCCTGAATTCGCGAGAGA
>DATKIS010000327.1:0-6384 GCA_035543975.1 Pyrinomonadaceae bacterium | reverse complement strand
GATCTCGAGCAGGTCTGCAAATACAGCTCAACCAAATCCGATCTCTTAGTCTTGATCACAACAGGCTGTGGTTCGTAGCACTCACCTGAATGAGCTTCGTCGTCGTTATCCGAGACCGGCTCGGTGGCAAGATCTGAGGGTGAACTTTCGCCGCTTTGGGTCGGCATCCCAAACCTGCCGGGGTACTTATTCATTACTTCTTCAATTAATCCACCCCGGAGATGGGTCTGGGTCCAGGCATTATATTTCCAAGCCATCTGTCGCAATAGGGCCGGATACGACTGCCCTTCCAGGTGGTATAACTCGACCTCCGGGAGATACCAGTTCTCCCTGCCTGACTCAATTAGTCGCAGGCAAAAATCAGAATCCTCATAGTCGCCTTGCACGTAAGCGCCACCCAAGCCCCCAAGGTTTCGGTAGAGATCGGTAGCTACCATCATGCATGCTCCAGTTACACCCGGCACTGCAACCGCTACATTTGCAGCTGGGAGGTCGCTCTGATATCCCTTGAAGTAATGCTGATTAGTCCAGAGCGGAGTGTCACCAATCCGCTCGAAGTAAAGACCGGCATGTTGCAGACTCCCATCCTCGAACAGAAGCTTCGCTCCTAACGCACCAATATCCGGCTTGGCGTCGTAAAACGAGGCAAGCTTTCCTAACCAGCCCGGTTCCTTCGGAAACACATCGGAATTCAGCAGGAGCAACAATCGGCCACGGGCCACTGCTGCGCCAATGTTGTTGGCGGCAGCGAAACCAAAATTGTCATTGAGAATCACGACCCGAAAAGGCACTCGATAAAGTTCAAACAGGTGGGGTGCAATGGTCAAAACCGCTTCGGTAAGTTCGGGCGAGTCAAGCACGTATATCAGGTCCGAGTCAGCAAGTTCGCGATCGTCGGCAAAATGAGCGAGTTGGTGCTCCAGGAAATCAATGCGTTTGTAGAGAGGGACAATGATCGAAACTTCGGCTGCCGGCGAAAGTCCATACTGGGCAATTCTCTCGATTTTGATTTCTTGCTGTCGCTCGTACTGCAATTGGCTAAGAGCGGGCATTGCGTGTCGTATTAGAAATTCGTCGTTGGCGTCCGGAGCGGCCAGGTCAGTCAGAATCTGCTCTCTGATGCGGGAGTAATCGCAAACCATTTGTGGCAACGCCACTTCCATTTCAGCTCCGGCCCGATATCTGGCCTGGGCAACCCACCCAGTAGTTACAAAGCTCGGCGAGTCGATGGTGAAATAGGCTTGAACTTTGCGGACATCAGTTGAGCTATGAAAAAACTCGTGTAGCTCTGGCCTTGGGGAGAAGAATGCTTTCTGGGCGATGGCCGTAACGATTCCCTCCGGAGAGACTATGTCCAAATGCTCGAAACTGTCATCGGGATCGCTTACCCAACCGCGAATGTAGAAAGACGTTTCGTTAATACCGAAAAAGTTATCGATGCAGAAGTTGCGAGGGTATTCCGGGGTAATTGGAACCGAAGGTAATCGCTTCCTTAAGAGTTCGCGAATGTTTGCAATACTGCGGCAGAGACGGACAATGTTAGTGGTCCCCAGATGCTCTCGCGGGGTCGCAGTAAGAAAATCCAGCAACTTTTCAGGTTGCTGCGATTCAAGCAGAATCAGTCTGTTCCTTATCAGCGTCTCAACATCAACCACCGCTGAAATGTTAAGCGGGCGCGGACTGAAGGTTGAAGCACCGGTGCTGATGATCAATCTCCCAAGATCTCTTTCGTCAACGTCCTCTGCCCTAAGAAAGCGGGCCGTCAGGACCTTCCCGACGGTCGGGTCACCCGTCACATCTCCGGGAAGGCTTGGAAGTGCATAAGAGAAGCAGCGCACTTCAAGCGGGACCACTTCTCCATCCTGGATCAGGCATGCCTCAACTGGCTCATCATCAGGCACATGAAACCAACCGGTAAGCAACAGGATGTCATCCGACAACCAACTCACGTAGTCGATCCAGCCGGTGTGTTCCAGATCGCCGCGCCTGCTTAGGGTGCCTTCCAGGATCGCGGTTTCTTTATTCTGCATAGCTTTCTGCGTTGGATTGTTTTGTGGCGATTAACGAATTGTAAATCGCAGTCAGATTTGTCACCTGATCATCTACTTTGTAAACATCCGGAATTCCGTCCTGAAGATTTTTCCAGAGACCTTCAGTGTTGGTGGCCCGACGGATAACACTCGCCAGGCTAATCGGGTCCCGGGCACGAAAATGAAGGCCATCTACTCCGTCTCTTACTTTCTCAGCCATGCCGCCGATGTCACTACAGACTATCGGTCTGCGATTATGAAACGCCTCCTGAATAACTAACGGCGAGTTTTCCCACCAGATCGACGGCACCACCACCCAATCGATCTTCGCCATCAGTTTGGGTACTTCTTCCGACCGGTATCGTCCCGCCATGGTTACATTTTGGCTCGTCGCCGCAAGCAGTTCGCGAAATTCATTTTGAAATTCGATCCGCTGGATTTCAAGGTTAGCCCCGTGCACCCATAAATGGGCGTCGCATGCATCGTCGCTCTCAGCCAGAATCTTCATTGCCTTAATTAAGACGTCGACGCCCTTAAACTCGTTTATCTGTCCAAAGAATGCGAAGCGATTTCGTGATCGCTTCTCAGCTTCGGGCGCCTCAATAGCACGCGGCAATAGAGCCCGTCCGTAATCCTCAAACACGATTTTCTCAGGGGGTATACCCCAGTCGGTAAACCGATCCAACAAGAAATGACACGGGGCAAGAAAGAGGTCGACCAACGCAAATTGCGCTTGAATGAACCGCTTTCGCATAAAGAAGTCCTGCGGCGAGATCTCCGGGAAACACTGGTTGCAACGCCGTGGCGACTCCTCCATACAGTTTTCGCTGTTAATCGTCCTCACCATCTGGCCGCTGCGATGGCAGATAGGTATGTACTCGTGAAGGGTGTAAATGATCGGAGTTGCCGGCAGCAGATTCTTGATCATTCGCAGGAGATCAAAGCCCAGAAAAAGCGTATGTTGAATGTGAATTACGTCGGGCCGGTAAGTCTCTAGAAACTCACGAAAATGGATTGTGTAGATACTCTTATCTCGCGCCGACATGTAAAAGAAGTCGATCTCGGCGGGATCGGTAAAGAAGAAAGACTGCTGAGTATCCTGGCCGACCAGACTCAGTCTTGTACCCGGCCGATTACCCCCCGAGGATGGACCTCGTCTTGAAAGAAGCTGCGGCTCATACTCATCTGACTGGCGCATCGCCTCATATAGCTCCAGTGCGTGAATCTCCGCGCCCCCGGGGATTACGCTCGGATGATTATGAACAATGTAAAGTACCTTCTTCTTAGCTCGTTTATTTGGTTGGACGGTTTTGATAAGTGGGCTGGTCATGAGGGTCATAAGGAGCATTGCTGGGTTAGCCAAACAACTTCTTTATACCTCGCAAAGGACGCGTCAACGCACGCCCCAAGCGATAAGAATCGGACTGGACATACCAAAGCAGCCGTTGTTCCAATTCTTCGACTTGCAGGTCTTTCGCTCTGAGAAACTGGTCTCTCTCGGCCAGCTGTCGTTGAATCTCAAGGAGCAAACCGCCTTCGTCATATGCCACCGTTTGGGGCTCGATCGCCGGAACTCCATGAGGCACCGCTATCTGAGTCGGCTCCTCCTTTTCAGTGGGCTGACCAGTGACTTCGTCGCTGGTCGCGGCCGACAGCTGCAATTCCTGAGCAGCCTCCAGTCGAGCACCTAGATAAGAAAAGAATAAGCGAATCCGCGTGGCTTCCTCAGCTGAAGCACTAAATAACTCATTCAGCTCGGGGGGATAGCGTTTGCCGACCGCAATCAAACCTAAGCCGTGGGAATGGGTGAATTCGAAGTGCGGAAACTTAAGCTTGAGTTCCTCCCAAAGCCTCCAAACTCCAAAATCTCGCTCCCGAACGTTTATGTCGTGAAGCAAAACGACCCCACTATCGGTTAGCTTGGGAAGCCACGTCTCGAAGTCCCCTTTAACCGTTTCGTAGGTATGAAAGCCGTCGATGTGCAGGAGGTCCAACGTTTGATCGGCGAAGTAGTTCAGGGCGTCGTCAAAGGTACTCTGAATCAGCCTTGAAAAGCCGCCGTATAACGGATGGTGGTGCGCCTCGAGTTCTGCCAACACGTCAGGACCGTAGAAGCCCGCTTGAACATCTCCCTCCCAGGAGTCTATCGCATAGCACCGGGTTCCCAGGCCGAGTTCCTTAATCGCCTGGCAAAAAGCGCAATAAGAAACTCCGTAATGGGTTCCCAATTCAACGATGGTCTTCGGCCTCAGTACGTCAATCAGATACATGCCGAAAGGCACGTGGCCAATCCAGGCAGACATGGCTATCCTGGCGGGATAAGTTAAGCTAATTGGATGGTTGAGAGGATTAAAGGTACCTCTCTGAGCTACCGGCTCAGCACCTATTTCTTCCTTGCTGTCAACCACGGCAGTATTGCCCATCATGCTCTCCTAAGCTTGGCCTGCTCACCGGCACTCTAATCTGAACAGTATAGTTGGCGTACCCATCACTGCAAGACAGAAGTTCGCGGATTTTGGTACCTTTAGTAATTGAGAGGTCGCGGCCCATTAACGATTGGCAGCGGAGCCGGATATAAGGACTTCAACTACTCAGTAAAGCCCTCGATTTCGCAACAATCGGACCTGGTTTTAGGATCTGGCGCGAATGGCGCTCGGTCTCCAAAACAAACGCTACGGTAGCCAAGTCAAAACTGAATCACTACCAGTTCGCGAAGATTAGCGGATTCAGTGATTGTCTGGCAAGCAGGCCTTCGTCAGACACCTTACTTCCTATTGGGGCCCCTTGTTGAGCAAGGCCCACTAAACTCGCGCGCATAACCGACAAATCAATCCCTTGCCCACCCCAGGAGTCCACAGCCTTTGATTGGAGGCGGAGAGTATCGTCAAGTTTAGAAGAGAATTTCTCAAGCTGGTTAGACTTGGTTCGTCACCGGGCGCGCTGATCTGTTTGCAACCCAGTTGGAAATCGTTGTATCGACTACACAGGTTCCGTCGCGAATAAGCTCCTCCGCGCGTGCCGGTGTCAGGAATTGGTTTTCGTATTCTTCTCGCAGCCGACCTTCTTCATTCAACCGGATCCAGCGTCGCCAGTGCCAGCCCCACCAATCCTCATAGTGCTTGTTGATCTCAAAAAAGTTGGCAACGTTCTGTACTTTTTTCTGAAATGTCTCGAATCCACGGATGGGGAAATGGTGGAACTTCAATTCTGAGAATTCTGCGGTCTTACCTCGCGACGTTTTCACGTCGTGTGAGCCCCAGCCATATTCCAAGAAGGCGTCCATACGCACTATGGTTTTTGGCGGATGTCTAATGAAGATGTAAGGAGCAGGTATTTGACCGGAGAGTTGTTGTTCAAATGATTCTTGTATCGGCTGAGCAATGCGCCAGATTCGCGCCTCAGTAGCTCTCCCCTCATTTTCCAGCGCGCCGGTCATGTTAAAGCAATCGACTCTTATTGCCGTAATATCTTCGGCCGCCGCCCGTTGCAAAATGCTCCTTAGATCATCGCCTTGCGGACAAAGAAACTCATCGACGTCGCACATGATTACCCAATCAGCTCCATGACGATCTCGTGCAAGCTCTGCGAGACTTTCCGCCGGCCGACAATTCTTATAGTCTTTTACCTTCGTGGGGAACCAGTCCACCCGTCCGGTCTCCGAGAAGGAATCAAGTATTTCCTGGGTGTCATCCGACGAGTTGAGGTCTTCGGTCAGAATAACGTCGAGGCCCAGGTCGAGATGCCACTCAACAAAGTCTTTTATGATGTCTCCCTGATCTGCTGGAAAAGTCACCAGCACGATTTTGTCATGGGCCATATCAAACTCCAGTTACGCACATCTTGATATGCCTTCCTGAATGCGTATAGTAGGGCGTTTCCAGTTCGCAGGTTTCTACTGGATTGCTCTCACTCCAAGAGCCTCTGGTACGTTCTATTCGCTTTGCCCTCGTCAGACATTGGGTCATGTCGGGACCGTCAGTCCTTGTCGATTGTTAACGGTGATGATTCATTCAAGCGCGGGAACTCTTGCGCCACTGGTGTTTTACCAAGGAATTCGCACAGGCTTGTGTAGGATTCTTTATCAGAAAGATTGACTTCAAGTAAGTTAGACTTAAAGCGAAAGTAGTCCCTGACGTCTGCGTTGTGCCTCTCGTAATGAGAGATCATCGTGGGCTTATGATAAAGGTCGTCTTCCGGAGTGTTCCATACCAACCGAACAGCCTCGAAAACAAAACCCGGATAGCAGTAAGCGGCTTTAAGCAGGTCGGTCTTCGTAGGGATTCGGCCCCCAGCAAACAAGTTTCCGTGAAATCTAATTAGCGAACGATACCACTGTTCCCCATCGTCTCTTACG
>DATKIS010000326.1:0-4903 GCA_035543975.1 Pyrinomonadaceae bacterium | reverse complement strand
TTTCACTCAATTTCCCCAAACGCACCACCGCCGTCATACCTGAAGCTGACCCCGAGCCTCTCCGCATCCTCCGCGAGCGGGTGGCCGCGCCCAAGACGGCCGGCAAACTTGCCGCGGCAAAAGTGCGGTTTGCATTTCAATCGGGTGGCGTTACCCCAATTACCGACTTTGTCGTGAACGCGGCCAAGACCATCGAGAACGGTCTGTCGAAAGATGACGCCCTCAAGGCGTTGACCCTTCGCTCAGCCGAAATCTTCGGAGTGGCTGACAGGCTGGGTTCAATCGAAACTGGAAAGATCGCCAACCTAACCGTCACGCGCGGCGATCTGTTTGATCGCAATGTCCGCGTCACTCACGTCTTCATCGATGGACGTCCGGTTGATTTACGCCCAGCCACCACCCCCGCGACGGGACCGGGTGCGAGTGTGGCGGGCGGCTCGTGGACGTTGACCGTCGATCTGGGCAAGGGTGAGCTCGCCGTTACGCTCTCGCTGCAGCAGGAGGGCGAGCGACTGCGTGGTTCGATGCAAGGCGCCCTCGGCACTGTTGACGTCGCCAACGGTTCAGTAAGTTCGGCCGGAGAGTTTCGCTTTACCGGGCCGGTCACGCTGGAGGGTCAAACTACGGAAGCAACCTTTACCGGTACGATCACCGGTAACGAAATGAAAGGCGCCGTTAATATTACCGGCCGCGCTCCGGGTTCGTTTACCGGCAGACGTGCGGCGCCGGCGGTTCCGCCAGGCCCTGGCCCTGCAGCAACGCCGCCTCCGGGCCTCGCTCTTTCGCGAAGCGCGATCAATTAACCAGATAATCAAACCGCCTAATGGAACTCAAAATGAAACGAACAGCCATTGCTCGCATACTCCTGCTCACCATTCTGTGGTGCGTTTCCTGGGTCAATGTTCCGGCTCAGCAACAGCGAACTGGAGAGCCTGAGGAGACCCTGATCCGAAATGCCACGCTGGTAACCGTTACGCGCGGCACCCTGGAAAACTCAGACATCCTGATCCGCCGCGGCAAGATCGCGGCGATTGGCAAAGGGTTGAAAGCGTCAGCCAATGCCCGCGTTATCGATGCCGCCGGCAAGTTTGTGTTCCCAGGAATTATCGATGCCCATTCGCATTCCATGCTTGACGCTATTAACGAAGGCAGTTTGGCTGTGACGTCCATGGTGCGAACGCGAGACGTGCTCAATCCAAACGATGTGGACCTGTACCGAGCATTGGCGGGCGGCGTCACTACTCTCAACCTGCTCCATGGCTCAGCAAACGCCATCGGGGGCCTGAACACTGTAGTGAAGGTGAAGTATGGCCAGCCGGTTGAGGATTTCATCTTTCCGGGGGCGATGCCGGGGATTAAGTTTGCGTTGGGCGAAAATCCAAAGCGTTCAAGCAATCCAAATCTTCCTGGTGTCACGCGCCGCTACCCGAATACGCGTATGGGGGTCGAGGAAGTTATTCGCGAGGCTTTTGTCCGCGCCCGCGATTACCGGAAGACCTGGGACGAGCATCGCGCGGCGGTAGCCAGACGTGACAAGAATCTGATTCCACCCGACCGCGATCTCCAACTCGAGCCACTCGTCGAGGTTTTGGAAGGGAAGCGTTACGTTCATGCCCACTGTTATCGGGCCGATGAAATCCTGATGTTGATAAACCTCGCGGACGAGTTTGGGTTCAAGATCAAGACTTTTCAGCACGTGCTGGAAGGCTACAAGGTGGCGAAGGAGATTGCTCGGCACGGCGCCGGTGCGTCCACCTTCGCCGACTTCTGGGGATACAAAATCGAAGCTTACGACGCCATACCTTTTAACGCCGCCATCATGACCAGAGCGGGGGTAGTGGTTTCAATGAATTCTGATTCCGACGAACGCGCCCGGCGGCTGAATATCGAGGCTGCCAAGGCTATGCGCTACGGCGGCCTTACCGAAGAGCAGGCGTTGAAACTGGTAACCATCAATCCGGCGATTCAACTGGGGATTCAGGATCGCGTAGGGTCGCTGGAAGTAGGGAAGGACGCAGATCTGGCAATCTGGAATGGTCACCCTTTGAGCGTCTATGCGCGCGTCGATACCACTTTCATCGACGGTGCTGTTTTCTTCGATCGACAGCAAGACCTGGCCAGGCGCGCCGACATTCTGAAAGAACGGGCGCAACTCGAACAGGCGGAACCCAACCGGCCACCAGCTCGAGGCGTCTCGCCTCAGGCCCCGCGCGGCCGGCGTCCCACGAACTCCGATGACGATCTTTGGGAAGGGGAAAACAACCAACCATGAGCAACGAGCGTACAGGAGATGGGATGATAAGAAAGAGTATAACGGCTGGGGTCGTTTGCGGCTTTGCCGCCGCACAATGCGGAAAGCCTGTGGCTTTCCGGGATGGCCTCCTTAGAGTCAGCGAGGCTATGCCTCCGATGGTGAGGCGCAGCCTCACAACTCAAAGTGTATTGCGCGGCCGGAAAGGCCGAGCCTTTCCGCTATGTGCGGCGGCGAAGCCGCTGTTCCTCTTACTCGCGCTCTCACTTGGCTGTTTTACGTCCGCAGCTGCACAACAGATCGGTAATCCGACAACCCAACAAGGGGTTACCCCACCGCGCGGCACCTTTGTGATACGCAATGCGCGCATCGTCACCGTGAGCGGACCTGACATCGAAAACGGCTCAATCGTGATTCGTGATGGCAAGATCGACGCTATCGGTGCAAACGTCAGTGCACCTTCCGGCGCCCAGTCGATTGATGCGCGGGGGCTCTCGGTTTATCCGGGAATGATCGACGCGGGCACGTCGCTCGGCCTGGTGGAAGTTGGCCAGGGCGCGCCTGGCACGGTCGACACGAGTGAAGTGGGCGACTTGAATCCCAACGCGAAGGCGATTGTCGCTATCAACCCACACAGTGCACATCTGGCCGTAACCCGGGTTGACGGCATCACCAGCGCAGTCACGCTGCCGCTGGGTGGTTTGATTTCGGGTCAGGCAGCAATCATTAATTTGGTGGGAACGTCGCCACTGGAAATGAGTGTGGTTTCTTACGCTGCCCTCGTGATCAATTATCCTCGCGTGGGCAATCGCGGCGGCGATTTTGGCGGCGGACAACAGAATCCCAATCTCACCGAGACCCTGGCAGCCTCGGTGCGGCAGGTTGAACAGATTCGCAAAATGCTCAAGGACGCCGAGGCCTATGGCCGCGCCCATGATGCCTATGCCAAAGACAGGACCTTGCCACGGCCCAACCAGGATGTGGTGCTGGAAGCGCTGGTTCCTTATGTGCGCGGTGAGCGCCCGGTTATCTTTCGGGCCGACCGGGAAAGTGAAATACGCGGGTCGATTCGGTTTGCCGAGGAGTTGAAACTAAAGCCAGTGATCCTTGGCGGCGACGATGCCTGGAAAATCGCCGCTTACTTAAAAGAAAAAAATGTCCCGGTGATTCTGACTGGCGTCCTTGACCTGCCCAGTCGGGAAGATGACTTCTACGACACTCACTACGAAAACGCGGCCAAGCTGCAGCAAGCCGGTGTGCGGTTCTGTATTTCCACCGGAGATAACGGTGCTCATGTTCGTAGCCTGCCTTTCTACGCCGGCATGGCGGCGGCGTTTGGATTGCCGAAAGCGGAAGCGCTGAAGGCGGTAACGCTATACCCGGCCCAGATCATGAATCTAGGTGATCGAATGGGTTCGATTGAAGTTGGCAAGATGGCGAACCTCGTGGTGACTGACGGTGACTTGTTGGAGACCCGGACTACCGTGCGTCACCTCTTCATCGACGGTCGCGAAGTTAAGCTAAACAGTCGCCATACGGATCTGTACGACGCCTTTAAGAACCGGAAATAGTGAGTACTGAGTGATGATGGTGAGTGATGAGTACTGAGTGATGAGTACTGAGTGATGAGTGATGAGTGATGAGTGATGAGTGATGAGTGATGAGTGATGAGTGATGAGTGATGAGTACTGAGTGATGAGTACTGAGTACTGAGTACTGAGTGATGAGTGATGAGTGATGAGTACTGAGTAATGGGTGTTAACGACAGCGTCATCTAAAAACTCATCACTCATTACTCATCACGCATCACTTTCTTCTGTCTCCCCGCACGCTCCATTACGAGCGATCATAATCCGCTGAATCGGTTCAAGATATTACCCAGGAGGATCTTCCCTTGTTCAACCCTGACGTCTTAATCAAATTCCGTTCGCTGGCCATTGTTCTTGGTCTGCTCCTGCTCTCATCCAGCGCCTATTCACAAACAAAGCTGCTCCGTTTCCCGGATATCACTGGCGAGAGGGTCGTGTTCACTTACGGCGGCGACTTGTGGATCGCACCGGCCTCGGGCGGCGCGGCCATTCGCCTGACGTCCCACCCGGGTATTGAGGTGTTTGGCAAGTTTTCTCCCGACGGGAAGTGGATCGCCTTCACCGGACAATACGACGGCGACGAACAGGTCTATGTGGTTTCTGCGTCCGGCGGCATTCCCCGGCAGCTCACTTTCTATCCGGCCAAGGGGCCGCTCGCGCCACGCTGGGGTTGGGACAATCAAGTTCATGGCTGGAGCCGCGACGGTAAGCGAATACTCTTTCGCTCGCAGCGCGACTCATGGGCGTTGCCGATTGCCCGGCTCTATTCAGTTTCGGTCGAGGGTGGCGCAGCTGAAACGTTGCCTATGCCGGAAGCCGGCTCTGGCGACTATTCTCCCGACTCGTCGCAAATGGTTTACTCTCCGCAGTCGCGCGACTTCCGATCTGAGAAACGTTACGGCGGCGGCCAGGCCAACAGTCTGTACACCTTCGATCTGAAGAGCTACGCCACGAAGAAAGTCACCGAAGGCCCGCGCCCGTCGCGCGATCCGATGTGGATTGGTAACACGATCTACTTCAACTCGGATCGTGATGGACACTTCAATCTCTACGCCTACGACGT
>DATKIS010000325.1:0-6479 GCA_035543975.1 Pyrinomonadaceae bacterium | reverse complement strand
ACCAGCTCATGGTCCACAGGTTCCGAGACTACGAAATTCAGCAACCGCTTTACAGGCGCATGGAGTAACAGCTTCCGCTTGCTGTATTGCCATGAAAACCCACTGGCATTAGCACCACGATGCAACCTGAAGGTTGTACTCTAAACGCCTGTCCTTGGACTACTACGTTTTATCCACCACAGAATCCATTCAGATTGGTTACGACACGACCGGCAAAGCCAAAATCATCTCGGTCGACTACCAAAACGGCACCGGCGCCCCTGCGCCGCGATCTGTTATTGGCACGGAGTTGGAGTTGAAGGACAACGGGTCGTATTACAAAGCCGGGCGATATGAAAAAGAAGGAATCTGGGTTGCGTACAGGCTATTCGATCGCGTCTCGTTTGTCCTGTTTCTCGCCGGGTATACTGTGATCAATCTCGTCCTGCCCTGGGCCGCGACTTTGTAACAGAGCAGCTCCGCCATCCGACGCGTTACCAAAGCCAAAACAAAACGCTTGACCCTGGAACTAGTTGCCTTCCTGTCGCCGGGCCACCAGGCCAGCATCCTGCAACATCTTGAGATGTTTGCTGACATTGGGCTGCGTGGATTCAATCGCCTCGGTGATCTCGGAAACAGTCATCTCTCCATCCTGAAGTCCGTAGAGAATCCGCAACCTGATCGGCTCAGCCAAACAGACACGTGCGGCATGGGCATGATGCTGGCCCGCATGCCTTGGAATCGTGGGCCAACGACTGGGTCAGACGAGGTTTGCGCAAATCGGTAAAAGGTAGGCAATGGATCTGCACACAGTGGTGGCCATAATTTTGAGCGGGGCTATTGGCATTAGCCTTGGTTTATTGGGTGGCGGTGGCGCGATTCTGGCCGTGCCGGTGCTCGTGTATGTGGCGGGAATAGAACCGAAAGAGTCAGTCGCGATGTCGCTGGCGATCATTGGCTCGACGAGCCTTGTCGGCGGCCTCCTACACGGTAGTAAAGGAAAGGTTGAGCTGAAAGTCGCCGCGATATTCGGTGGTGCCGGCATCACGGGCGCCTATACCGGTGCTCGGCTCACACATCTGGTGGCGAATAGCACCCTGCTGCTGCTTTTTGCTGCGCTCAACCTGATCGTGGCGACAGCTATGCTCTTACGAAAAGATAAACCCGACGCGAGTGCCACGCGAACCCAGAAGGGCAGTCTTGCCCTCAGGCTCTTGGTAGGTCTGGGGGTAGGCGTGCTGACCGGATTTCTAGGCGTCGGCGGAGGGTTCCTGGTTGTGCCCGCGCTGGTGCTATTTGCGCGGCTACCAATGCGCTTAGCCGCGCGTTTCACACCGCGTGTCCGCGCCAGCGCGGTCACCAACCTCGATGTCGTACGCGATCTATCGTGGACAGCGACGAACCTGACGTCTCCGAACGCGGTATTGATAGATGCCCGCCCCGTTGACGAATACACCGGCACTAAACCAGGCGATGGCGTACCGCGCGGCGGTCACATTCCCGGCGCGGCAAACGTCTTCTAGATGCAGAATGTAGTGAGCAAGGAGAATCCGGCGCTACGATCTCCGGCGGAGTTGCGAAAACTCTATGAAGACGCCGGCGCGGCGAAGGGTCGAACAGTTGTCGCTTACTGTCGCACCGGCGGGCAGGCGTCGCACGCGTACTTTACGCTTAAGTATCTTGGGTACGATGTGCTGATGTACGACGGGTCGTTCTTCGAGTGGAGCAACATGGAGGCTACGCCCGTCGTTGCGGGCAGCGAGCGAAAGTGACGGTTAGCGTTTGAGGGAAAGAAGAAGATCAATGACTCGCATCCTCAGAGCGATTCAGTTGAGTTTTTGCCAACCCCTCCATCAAAAGACTCTTAAACCGCGGTCCCAAACCAAGCTCCAATTCCTGCGGTTATTGTCATTGCCAGAGGCCCCCAGAATGTGACTCGAACCATTCCTTTTAGGATGGGGGCGACGAAGAACTCACCATGACTCACTTCGCGGACCTTGCCATTGTGTCTCGACCTCAAAAGGCTAGTGAAGTTCTCGAGTGGCGTCTGAAGGAATACATTTAGTTTAATGTTCGGGTGGTTGGGCGGTTTTCCAGGTGCGATACGATCCTGTCAGGCTACGCACGCGGAAGCCGTGTTGGCTCAGGATGCGTGCCGCGTTGTAGGAGCGCTGGCCGCTCTGACAATAAGCGATGATTTCCCGCTCGAGCGGCAATTCGTTAAGGCGCTCGCGTAACTCATCCAGGGGTATGTGGGTCGAACCCGGGATGAACCCCTGGGCGCGCTCATCGGATCGCCGGACATCCAACAGTAGCGTAGTGCCAGGATCGAGCGAAGCAATTTCGTGCCACTGCGCGACCGTCACGTCCTCTGCAAGCACGTTTTGCGCGGCCATGCCGGCAAGGTTGACCGGGTCTTTCGCCGAACCGTAAGGCGGCGCATAGGCCAATTCCAGTTCCGCCAGGTGATGAACGGTCATGCCCGCCTTGAGCGCGGTGGCCAGCACGTCAATGCGTTTATCCACTCCTTGATGGCCGACCGCTTGCGCGCCTAGCAGTTTGCCTGAGTCGGGCGCGAACAGAATTTTCAGCGCGATGGGTTCGGCGCCAGGGTAATAACCCGCGTGAGAGTTGGGGTGAAGATGAATCGCCTGAAAGGGAATGTCCGCACGTCGGAGGGATTTCTCATTAGCGCCCGTGCAACCGGCAGCGAGAGTGAACAGCCGCAAGATGGCTGTGCCCCAGGTCTGTTCGTATCGGGACGGCCGGCCGAGGATATTGTCAGCGGCAATGCGACCCTGGCGATTCGCCGGGCCAGCCAACGGAATCAGCGCCCACTGGTCCGTGACTCCATCCCGCACCTCAATCGCATCACCTACTGCCCAGACGTGCGGATCGCTTGTCTGGAGGTGTTCGTTGACTCGGATGCCTCCGAGTTTACCGATTTCCAAACCAGCATCTTTTGCCAAACCTGTTTCAGGTTTTACACCCAATCCGAGCACGACAGAATCGGCGGGCACTCGTTGACCGCTTTTCAGTACCACAATGGAAGCGCGGGCAGGTTCATGCTCGGAAGGCGGTTCGAATGATGCAACCGCATCATTCAGATGCAGGTTGACTCCATTTGCACGCAACTCCGCGTGCAGCCAGGCAGCCATTTCCGGATCGAGCGGCGCCATGACCTGGGGCAACGCTTCGACCACGGTGACACCGAACCCGCGACGCCGCAGTTGCTCCGCCATTTCGAGTCCAATGTAACCGCCGCCGACTACGACGGCGCGGCAACCCTCGCAGTCTTTTGACCACGCCATAATCTTTTCCACGTCGCGGATACTTCTCACCACAAAATGGTTTGGGTGCTCAATTCCGGGGATAGGCGGTTTTAGTGGCGAGGCGCCGGTGGAAAGTATCAGTGCATCGTAGGATTCTTCGTATTCTCGGCCGGTTTCCCGCTCGCGCACGCGGATGCGACGGGCTGAGCGATCCAGGCGGACGACCTCGGTGTTGATGCGCACGTCCAGATTGAAGCGCGCCTTAAGGCTTTCCGGAGTTTGCACCAGCAGTCTATCTTGCTCGGCAATTTCACCGCCCACAAAATACGGGAGACCGCAGTTGGCAAACGACACGTGCGGCCCGCGTTCGAAAATGATGATCTCGCAGTCCTCGCACAGCCGTCGCGCGCGGGCTGCTGCGCTAGCCCCGCCGGCGACGCCTCCCACGATGACCAGACGTTTGTTGCTCATGCTTTCCATTCGCAGGTCGGTAGTTCGAGTTCGGCGATTGTCATTGATTATTCCCTTGAAATGCAGGGCGGAATGTTAGGTCGAACCGTTGAGTCAGTTGGGTCGAAACGCTTACATCTTCATTTCCATCTACTTCGACATCTCCAGCATCTTCCCTGGCTTGCGTCCACCATGCATCCGCGACATCATGGCGAAGTGTTTGAGCAGAGCATTACTGTGCGCGGCGACTTGTTTGGAGTCTGGCTTATCCGCCTGCACATCTGCCTCTAGCGCACTGACCTGGTCCTTCACCATTGAGCGCTCCTTACCCATCTTTTCCATCATCATCTGCATCTTGGCCTTCATTTCAGCATTCATGCCGCCCAGGTGTTGTTGGTGGATGGCTTCCATCGCATCGAGGCAATGTCTTAGTTCGGCAACAGCACCGCGTGCGAATTCAACGTCCAGAGCACCCGGCTTCACTGCCTGATCACGGAGTGTCCTGGCGAATCCAGACATACTCTCCATGTGAGCCATCATCAGCAGGTGATGCGGCGATTTCATCATCTTCGCCATCTCCGCACTCATACCGGCCTTCTTCGGTCCGCTTGGTGTGTGCTTGTGTTGCGCCCAGGTTGCGGACGGAATCAGCAGAACCAGCATGATGGCTGTAGCCGACAGCAATGAGCGTATGTTTACTCTCATATCGTTATCTCTCCTCTGATTAGGAACAAAATACAGGCAGTCCCGGCTGCCCAGTATGTGCAAACCCACAATTCTCTCGCGGTTCGCTTTTTGGGTCTGTGCCTTAACGCACAGAGCATGGCTCATGCCCTCAACGGGCCCTTTGATGCGACTTATACTCCGCTAACTCTGATTATTAATGTTGCGACTGGATGAACGGCGGGTAGGTCTCGCGGTAAGGCCGGTAATGGTTCCTGATGAAGAGTCCCGCCTGGTGGAACGCGGTGTCCATCATTACATCATTTCGGCATTGATGGGACGTTCCACTCCATTTTAGAAGGCGCAGGCGTTGGCTCTCGCTTGACTCCCGGCTATGCACATGTGAGTTGAGAACCCATGGTGAGAACAGTAGAGGCACTTGAGCAGTCGGGTCTATCGACCCAACCCCGCTTTTGGTTGGATTCCGGCAAATTCATTTTCGGCCCGAAAAGCAGGCTGAGAGGAAACGCGAAATTGTTGAAGGAAACTGCGGTAGATATGGTAGGCGCGTGGGGATTTGAACCCCAGACCCCTACCGTGTCAAGGTAGTGCTCTACCCCTGAGCTACGCGCCTAAATGAACAAACTAATTTTTGAAAGACCCGATAATGCGGAGGCCCGAAAGTAACAAAGGGTCTTACCACTGTCAAGCGAGACTAAAAACCTGTAATGCTCCGGTGACATCAACTGTCAGGTTGTGTGGCTCAACAGTGCCACGACGGCCACGAAGGCCAGAAGCCCTATTCCGATCAAGCCCGCCAGTTTCCATGATGGGACTATTTTCCCGCAGCGCGGACAGCGCAGGCGCGACTTGGAATACTTCTGGCCGCAGTGGCGACACTGCTTGTTTCTGGCACTGTGTGATTTGCTTCCGTGTCTATGCGTGTGGGTAGGCATTGGCTTCGGTTGCTAACCGGGCCGTTCCAGCTGCTAACTTCTCAACTTGCGGGACAGCTGTCAGGACCGTCTCTCTGGTGATTGGTTTTACTACTCTGGCCACGCAATTCGTCCGATCTCGCCAGCCATCCGTTCCCAACACCTGCTAGCCTTGCGCGGCAGTCTTCTCCCATTGTTCGTAAAGCGTTGCCAGTTCCGCTTCCGCTTGCTTGTACTCCTGGTCCAGCTTCACCAACTCAGTGGCGTCACGCGCCACTTCCGGCTCAGCCATTCGTTCTGAAATCTCGTTCAAGCGCTGCTCGGTTTTCGCTATGTCGGCCTCCAGCAACTCCGGGCGCAACTTCTCCGCCCGGTTCTTCTTGATCACTTTGATGGCGGGCGTTTTCGATGAAACTTCCCTTCCCTTGCCGGATTGTTTCTGCTTGCCTGCAGGTGCCTTTGACTCCATCTGGGAGGGGGCACTAACCAGCTTCATCGCGGCAGCACCCTCAGACCCAATGCCTTTCTTCTCTGGAAATGCTACAGCGGCGCCCGAAGTTCGGTTAGCCTTCCAATCGTGATATTCAGTGTAGTCGCCGTCGTAATGCTCCGCGACTCCTTCACCATCAAGAGCCAGAATCTGTGTGGCGACCCGATCGAGGAAATACCGATCATGACTGATCGTCACAATAGTGCCCTCGAAGGCATCGAGCGCTTCTTCCAGCGCTTCACGAGAGGGAATGTCCAGGTGATTGGTCGGCTCGTCCAACACCAGGACGTTGACTCGGGAGTAAATCAACTTCGCCAGGGCCAGTCGTCCCTTCTCACCTCCGGACAAGTCGCGCACGTGTTTGTAGACGTCGTCGCCAGTAAACAGAAACTTGGCCAGAAACCCGCGCAGTTCCCCTGCGGTCGCACTTGAGGGCGCCACCCGGCGTAGTTCCATGATGATCTCGTTGCGATCGTCGAGGTCATCAAGTTGCTGAGCGTAGTACCCAATCTGAACCTTGGTGCCCCATTGCACCTCGCCGGCTAGCGCGGGAATCTTCTTCAGAATCGTTCGTAGAAAAGTGGTCTTGCCCGATCCGTTTGGGCCGATAATACCAAGACATTCGCCGCGTCGCAGCACAACAGAAATATCGCGGGCCAGAACTTTGTCAGGATACCCGACATCAGTGTG
>DATKIS010000324.1:0-12026 GCA_035543975.1 Pyrinomonadaceae bacterium | reverse complement strand
CTACCTCAAGAGTCCGGTGACAGCACCCGACGGGTAATTGTCGGGCTCTTCCGTAAGTCCTAACCTTTCTCGAAGTTTTACAACGGTGCGGGAAACAGACTTCTTCACCGTGCCCGGCGAACAACCAAGCTCCCGGGAAATTTCTTCGTAAGTCATGCCTTCCTCGTGTTTCAAAAGGAAGATCAGTCTTTGTTGAGGGGTTACCTCAGATAATGCCTGCATTACTTTTTCGACGACCAGCCGATTTTGCAAAGTGCTCTCGAGACCCGGGGCGCCATTGTCGCCAATTTCAACCGGCTGACTCGTTTCACTATCAGATTGCTGCGAAGACCAGAAAGACCTGGAGCGACTGCGTTGGTGATTGAGAAAACAGTTGATGGTGATCTTCCGCAGCCAGGTATAGAAGCTCGATTCGTGTCTGAAAGTTCTCAACGCCGCGAATGCCTTGAGCCACACCTCCTGGGACAAATCCTCCGCATCCTGACGCCCGCGGGAATAGTAGAGCGCCAACGAGTAGACTCGTCGCTCATAGGCTCGCGCCAGCAAACAGAAAGCTTCGGCGTCGCCCGCCTGCGATCGCGCGATTAGTTCATTCTCACTGCTCAATCACAATTACCTCGAGGAGCTGGAACAGGGATACTGTCTCAATAGACACCGAACGTGGGGATTTGGTTGGCGAGTCGAGGTGCTTATCTTACAGGAAGGCGCTGCGAGGCGGCAGCGGTCAAGGCGGCCTACCGGAATTGGTTCAGGGGGCTCCGTAGGTTTCGTGGATCGGGGGCGCCGGCTTTGCCGAAAAACTCCGCACTGTCACCGCGATCAGGTAATCCGCGAAAAATGCGGAAACGTGAAAACGCGGAGCGATCTCATTAGCACCGTGGCTTTAAGCCCGGTGCCCCGGGGATCGACGAATCAATTCCTTAAACCGTTTCTAACGGTTTCTCAGTCAGAAAACGAGCTTCCAGTTCCCCGTCGGCTCCGTCGGAATCGTCCTATGACGTTCGACCCAATCAATAATCAGCTCGCGGATCTCTTCGCTTGAGCGGTATAGCACCGGGGCTTTTGCGTACATCGAGTATCCCCCGCCGCCATTCACGCGGTAGCTGTTAGTGGCCAAACGAAACTTCTGCGCCGGCAAAACCGGCTTGCCCTGGTACTGAAGTCTCTCGATGCGCTGGCCGATTGGCTTGGTGATGTTGAGTTCGTAAGTAACGCCCTCGGCAATATCAAAGTTGTAGGCGGGAATCTTGTCGTCAACCAGCTCCGCCGGGGACTTCCCGGGCTCATACGGCCGAAAATACTTGGCTGAGTGTTCGAGCGCATCCTTTAACTGCTGGCCCGTGACTTCTATGACCACGAGGGTATTCTCGTAAACGTAGAGTCCGGCAATACTGCGTACAGTGACCGGCCCTTTGGCTATCCGCGCCTGTGAATTGAAAACCGCGGCCATCGAGATTTGGGCGTCGCCGGCCTCCAGTTGCACGCGTTGAATCAAGTCCACGATTGCTGAGTCCTTGAAACGCGCCTCGGTGGCCGTTAAGTCCGCTGCCGAGTCGCCGATCTCCCGGGACAGCCAAGCCTGCGTCTCGCGATGGTAAGGTTCCCCGATTTTCAATATTTCCGGGTCTGCCTCTACCTTGTCATCGATCGGAATCGTGCGGGCCGAGCGGGCGACTATGCGCCACTTGTTGTTGACGTTCTCCAGATACACATCTGCCCGGGCCACATGACGCCCCCAGTGGTTGGCCTGAGTCAACAGCACCCCATTGATCAATAGCGACGGCACTTCCCGGTGTGTGTGGCCCATGAATATGAGATCGACCCCGGGGACTTGCTTCGCGATCGCGATGGCCTGGTTCTCATTCTTGACCTGTCCGGGATTGATTTCACCAGTGCGCAGGTCCTCTTCGAGCCCCATGTGCATGGCAATCACTACCACGTCAGCGCGTTCTTTCCCACGCAACACCGGAACCCATTTCCGGGCTTCCAACACCGGCTCGCGAAAATCCAGCCCGGCATAGTTTGGCGCGTTTTCCCAGGTTGGAACTCCTGGAGTTGTCAGCCCGAGTATGCCAACGCGCACCCCCTGAACCTCTTTGACAATGTAAGGTTTGTGATAGGTCTTCCCGGTTGAAGTCTTGTAGGTGTTGGCGGATAACCAGGGAAACTTCGCTTCACCACGGGCCTTCTCCAACACTTTGAAACCAAAATTGTATTCATGATTGCCGACCGCCATCGCGTCGTATTGGAGCGCGCTCATGGCAAGCATCATCGGATCGGGTGGCTGGTTATTTTTCTTGTTGTGGTAGTAGGCAAGCGGGGTTCCCTGAATCGTGTCGCCGGAGTCGATCAGCACGACGTTCGGCGTCTCTTTGCGCGCGCGCTTAATTATGGTCGCAACTTTGGCCAGACCACGATTGTCGGGCTTGTCGGTGTAGTAATCCACCGGAAAGATATTCCCGTGCTGGTCGGTAGTGCCGAGTATTACGATCTGGACACGTTTGGGCGCAGTGTTTCCGGTGAACGGAAGAGTCCCGATAATGAACGTCAGCAGCACTACTAACGCAGTGAAAACAGTTTTCCTTCTAGTCTTCATAATGTTTATCTCGACGATGGCAACTAAAAATAGAGAAACCATCAATCCACGAAACTACACGAAAGCACACCAAATCCGGTTCGTGTCGTTTCGTGGATCGTCTTACTCTCCGGTCACAAATATCTCGGCCGCGGTCAGTCCGTGGGCATAAACTTCATGGACCTTCCTGAAACGCGCCCGGATCAGCGCAATCTTGTCTCGATTCTCGAAGTAGGTCCGGCCACGTTGAATAATGATGTAGGCCGGTCCGGAAATCTTCGTCACGTCAAAGTCTGCGGACGATATGGCTTTTGAATTCAGGTCGCTGCGTCCGAAGCGCTCAGCATAGTAATGCGTGGCGGCTGGCGTCTCATGAGCTATGAGAGCGCCCTGCGGCGCAGTGTCGCAGACAAACTTGATCGCTTCCCGCAGGCCATCGTCATAGAATTCATCGTGCGGAAAGAAGAATCCGGTCTTTCCTGCCGCCAATGCATTCGTGTAAAGCGCGTAGTGGGGCGCGGCCGAATAGGCCTTCCAGCCCGGTGTGGCGACAAAGATCAAAACAACCGCACCAACAGAAATCATCCTGGCCGGTGGCGATGCCTTGAATCGAGCAGCCACAAATCTTGCCAGCTCCACCACACCGACGGCTGAGAGTATGTAAACAAAGGGCAAAAGCGAGAGCGTGTACCGCAACCATTTCCCGCCGATTAATGAGTAAGGGACAATCCAGAATAGAAACATGAAAACGGCAAACGCATGACCCGGATGTCGCCAACGCTTGAGCGATACGAGAGCGCCCGTGACGAATGAAGCGAGCACGAGGAGAGGTATCTTGATTGCCATGAAGACCAGATAGAAATAAACAGGGGTTCCCCAAAAGGGTGTGCTCGACAGTGTGTTCTTATAAAGATGATCTGCGAATAGATACCCTGAATGCTGCAAAAGCCGCTCACCCATGTAGGCATTCAGGTATTCCCAAACCTGCGGCAGCAACACCGCGGGGTTAGCAACCAGGAAAGTCACCACGAGGGCGATATAGAAAATCATTGAAGTGGACCCGGCAGGCTCACCGGGCTGCCTTTGTCGCATCCTGAAATACTGGTGGTAAAGCGAGTTCAGACCCAGGTAATGGGGAAAGTATTTCGACGCCATCATGAGTCCGAATGAGATACCGCTCAGCAGGTAGTTTCGCTTTCTTAAACCCTGATTCAGCGTGCTGGTCTGCTTCGCCCGCAGGTAAAAGTAGAACGCGAAGAGCATAAAGAAGACGAGCAACGTGTCTTCTTTGCCGATGCGGTTGTAGGTTATGGCGTTGACTCCCACCGCCCAGAAAGCTGACGCGAGGACCCCCGTCCAGCGGTCGAAGAAGGCAGCCGTCAGCAGAAAGAGTGGGATGACCGTTAAGGCGCCAAAGATCGCATTGGGCAAACGAAACAATACTTCGTCGCTGATGCTCTGACCTCCAAGAACACGCCCCGCTTTGACTGAGACAAACATCAACACCTTCATCAGCATGGGATGTTCACCATTGGCTGAGATATCACCCCGCTCATAGGTGCGGATCGCGTCGACTTTGTTCACCTCGTCTTCGGCGAAGCCGATCGCATCAAGCCTGGTAGCCCGAAATCCCAGACCAACAAGAATGAGAATTGCCAGAGCGGCCACCACCCTCCACTCGATGGAACCCTGTGGCCTGCGGGGTTCGATACTTTGAGGTGGAGGGTTAGACATCGTTAATTCTGGGCCAACTAGTCATCTGTCGACTTCGCCACTCATGGGTACGTGGCCGGGGCAGTAGCTCGACCGTTAGAGAGGTTTCTCCAACTCACCAGCTAAGCCCTGCTTTACAGTCGGGCTACAGTCCCGCGGCCGTTGCTCATTGGTAGCTTAAGGCAAAATGCCTTATCGTTAGCCGGAATCTTTAGAGTTGGCTAGAAGCTAGCGATAGTTACCGACGAACGGAAGCGCCTTCTTACACCTTCATGGACAATATTGTTGTTTCTAACATTCGTCAGCGGCCCATTCGCACCCTCGTCAGTGTGGCGGGGGTTGCGCTCGGCGTTTGCCTGGTAATGCTTTTCACTGGACTGGCCCGGGGCATGTCCAACGACCTGCAACGGCGCGCTTCAAATGTGCGGGCCGAGATTATCTTCACGCGACCGGGAGCGATGCAGCTTACCAGTTCCAGCGCTAATTTAAATACGAAGTATGTCGATTTGGTGAAGGCCGTCGAGGGCGTAGAGGAAGCACTACCGGTAATCGTCTGGGTGTTACAGGGTAATCGGGGTCTCGGGCTCGAGCGAATCGAAGGCGTGGAGTGGGACAAGTACGCGAGCGCCAATGGCCTCACCCTGGATCAAGGCCGCGCACCCCAGGCTAACGACGAGATTGTGGTCGACGTGACCAAGGCCCGAAATAACAAGCTTGCGATCGGCAGTACTTTGAAGCTGTTGGGTGACCGGCCGTATCGCGTGGTAGGAATCTACTCGCCTGAGTCCACCGCACGGGTGAAAGCCTCGCTGGCCAGTATGCAGGAAGCACTCGAATCTCCGGGTCGTTGCACTTACATCCTGGTCAAGATCCGGCCTGGGCAAGACAAGGTTGAGGTGGCCAAACGAATTCTCCAGCAGATTCCGGGGAACAAGATCCAGTTTACCGATGAGGTCTTTGCCAGTGTCGAAAAGAGCATCCCTTTCCTTGGTGTCTTTTTGCGGGTGCTGGTTGGGCTGGCCGCAGTGGTGAGCGCGCTGGTTGTAATGTTGGCGATGTACACCACCATCACGGAACGGACGCGCGAGATTGGCATACTGAAAGCGCTGGGGGCGTCGCGGCGTTACATAATCTTCATTATTGAATCAGAAGCGCTGCTGATCAGTGCAGTTGGTCTGGTCGCAGGCTTTGCCTTTTCGTTTGCCGGAGGCTACTTGATCCATCGGTTTTATGGGTTGATGTTTGAGTTTAGCTGGGGCTGGGCCATCACCGCCGCAAGCATTGGGATGTTAGGCGGGGCCTTTGGTGCTTTGTATCCGGCGGTGCGCGCTTCGAAGCTGGATGCGGTGAGCGCACTCGCTTATGACTAAAGCCATCGTCGCTGTCCTGAGACTTGAGTGATAACGTGAGGCACGGGAAGGGCAGGAGATTTTCCATATCTCATTTGACATTTCTCATTGGTCATCGTTTCAAGAGGTGTCTCGCTGCGAGCCAATGACAAATGATAATTGAGAAATGATGAATGGAAAATCTGGCTTTACGAGAATTGGGGGCGATCTACTAAGTATTCTCGTCCGCAACTGCTTCTGCCTGTCTCTCGACACCTCTAAGCGATAATCCCCTTCTCACCATGAGGATCACACCCACTCCAGTCCAAAAAATGTCCCGGGCCTTGCGAACAATCGCCAGCGTCACACCAGTGGCTTTAGTGAACCCCAGGACCTTGGCCAGCGTGCCGGATCCGTACTCATCCACGCCGGTTCGCAGCGGCACAAATTTGAACGCCACGTTGATGACCCGATTAACTGACTCGAGGATGAACGCCGTAAACAAAGTCGGCGCGACTGTGTCGCTGACAAACGAGAGCGTGGTATAGACTTCGGCAACTCCCGCCAGGTGGAAACAAAACTCAAGCCCGAGGATTGAAAGGAAGTGGGCGCGGTTGCGGTCGTAGAAACCATAAATCCGCTCTTCCATGGTTTGCGATCGGGTAATCGCCTGCTCCACCCAACCGCGCTTGACGCGACGGCCCAGGAGAGCGAATGCCCCGCTCAAAAACTTCCATCGCTGGCGAATAATCAGAAAGGCCAAAGGGGCTATTACGACACTCGCGATGAGGGTTCCAATAGCCGCAATGCGTAGCGGCTTGGGCAAGGTGAAGCTAAGTAACAGAGCGGTAGTGCCGGAAAAGATGAAAAGTATGACCGACAAGCTATAGAAGATGTTCTCGATGGCGAGCGCCGATAAGCCAATCATTAGCGGCACGCGATCCCTTACGAATGCCGCTTTTGACGGCTCGCTGACTGCCATGCTGGCCAGGGGGACGATGTTTCCCAACGCATCGCCCATGATGCGGGCGGCCAGGGCATCACGAAAACGAAGCCGGTAGGGTGCCTCGAGGCATTTGATCCAAGCCAGTGAGCGAGCACATTGACGAATCGCTGAGAACAAGAGGATGAGCAGAAAGCCGGCGCCCAATCGGCGCAGGCCGCTCATAATCTCAGAGACTCCTGCCTTCCTTACGGTATAGGCGAAGAGCAGCAGGCCAAGCAGCGCAAAGATAATTCCAAACGGCGCTAGTTTCTTATTTCTGGACTTGTTCTTCGCGGGGTCTTTCGGTGGCTGAACCATTTGCAAACTCAATCGCCCTACGCTCGCAGGTTGGGTAAAAACATAGTGAAAGGAATCACGGTACGGTATCACACGGCCACTCGATTTTGGCAATGATCAAGCCAACGTCAACGCTTTGGAGTGCGCCGGCTCGACGGCGCTTTGGTCTGGGCTCTGGTCGCCTTTCAGCAACCGCTCCACCGCAACTTGTCGCAACTGGCGTTTCTTGAATCCCCCGTGTGCCTAAGCGCGGCGTCAACCGGGGACCCCGGCGCTGGGGTGACGTGTCGCCACAGACCAAAGCGGCGCCAAGCCGCCGCTAACCAAAGCGGCGTCGAGCCGCCGCACTCCAAACGAGCTTTTGCCTTTAACTTTTCCCTTGATTATGATGCTCAGGTCTAATCCATACACAGCAGAAGTCAGGTAATCATGAGTCAATCTCAAACAGCAATTGAAGAGTTTGCGGGTCGTCCGTTAACTACCCTTTCCGAAGATGAACATATGTTTCGCGCCAGCGTGCGGGAGTTTGCCGAAGGCGAACTTCGCCCCCGCGTGGCCGAGATGGATGAGCACGCCAAACTCGATCCGGCCCTGATCAAACAGTGTTTCGACCTGGGGCTAATGGGAATTGAAACTCCCGAAGAGTTTGGCGGCGCGGGTTCATCTTTCTTCACCGCGATTCTGGCGGTCGAAGAATTGTCGCGAGTTGACGCTTCGGTGGGCGTCCTGGTTGATGTCCAGAATACGCTCGTCAATAACGCGTTAATTCGCTGGGGAACGGACGAGCAGAAAAAGAAGTATTTGCCGCAATTGGCCAGCGAGCGGGTGGGAGCTTATGCCTTGAGTGAAGCCGGCTCAGGCTCTGATGCCTTTGCCTTGCAAACCAGGGCCTTGGATAAGGGCGACCACTACCTGCTCAACGGCCAGAAACTTTGGATTACCAACGGGAATGAAGCGGAGATTTTCGTCCTGTTCGCCAACGTCAAACCGGAAGACGGCTACCGCGGCATCACCGCTTTCATCATCGAGAAAGGTTTCGAGGGATTTGCGGTCGGCAAGAAAGAAAACAAGCTGGGTATTCGCGCGTCGTCGACAACGGAATTGATCCTGACAGACTGCCGGGTTCCCAAAGAGAATGTTCTGGGCGAAGTTGGCAAGGGTTACAAGACCTCAATCGAGACGCTAAACGAAGGCCGCATCGGCATTGGCGCCCAGATGGTCGGAATTGCCCGCGCCGCCCTTGATGCCGCGATTGCCTACACTGGCGAAAGAACTCAATTTGGCAAGCCGATAAACCAGTTTCAGGGCGTGCAGTTTCAGCTGGCCGAGATGGCCACGGAACTGGAGGCGGCCCGCTTGCTGGTCTACAACGCAGCCCGAATGAAGGATGCGGGAATTAACTTCGTGAAGGAGGCCGCGATTGCCAAGCTCTTCTCTTCTCGCGCTGCCGAGCGGATTAGTTCCCTGGCCATCGAACTCTACGGCGGCTACGGCTTCGTCAAAGATTATCCGGTGGAAAAATTCTGGCGCGACTCGAAGATTGGCGCGATCTACGAGGGAACCTCGAATATGCAGCTGCAGACGATTGCGAAGTTACTGATTGGGAAGTGAGCTGTCAGCAGTCAGCAGTCAGCAGTCAGCAGTCAGCAGTCAGCAGTCAGCAGTCAGCAGTCAGCAGTCAGCAGTCAGCCAGAATACGACTTTATGCTAAACGGGATCGCTTTAATCTCCTGCTGTTTGCTGAGTGCTGACTGCTGATTACTTATCACCATGACCACATCCAGAATCGACATCTTCAACCAAATGCTGGAGAGTGACCCCGGCAACAGCAGCATTCTCTTTGGCTTGGCCAAGGAGTATGAGAAAGCCGGGCAAACCGGCGAAATGATTGAAACGCTCGAGCGATATTTGGCGATTGCCAACGACGAAGGCAATGCGTTTGGCATGCTCGCCCGAGCGTATGAGAAGGCTGAGCAGCGCGATAAAGCCAAAGAGACTTATCAGCGCGGAATCGACGCTGCCACCAAACACGGTCATCCATCAATGGCCGAAGAATATCGAGCAGTTCTCGAAAGCGAATTCTGACGCGGGACAGGAGTTCCTGTCCGTCGTGCTCATCCCGGCACAGCAACGCCCCAGGTCTGCTCAGTGCTATACCAGGACAAAGACAGGCAAGAATGCCTGTCCTACCTATCGCCGCGACGGCGTGAGGCAGGCAAAATATGAGTGACTTGAAAGTCCTAAAACTTGTCAAAATACCCAAAGGCGACGCCGCTAGCCCGGTTGAACTGGATAAAGAGAAGCGGCCCCAACCCGAGCCGGTGCGGTCTGCTCCGCAAGCAGTATCGCAATCCGTGCCGAAGCCCGCACCTTTAGCTTCCCCCAAACCTCAACCGGATAATCGTAAGGCGGCGCAAATGTCGACTTCGCCGCGACCAGTTCCAGTCGCAAATTCGGTGTCAGCAGCGCAACCGAAACGAGCTTCCGAAACGAAACCGCGCCGGCCACAACGCAACGACGCGGCCCAACCCGAAGCCGCGAGCCTCGCGCCCGAAGCGATGCTGCAGATGTTTCGCACGATGTATCTGTCGCGCCGGCTCGACGACAAAGAAATTCAGCTTAAAAATCAGAACCGGATATTCTTCCAAATCAGCGGCGCCGGACATGAGGCAATCCTCGTGGCCGCCGGCATGGTCTTGAAGCCCGGTTACGACTGGTTCTACCCTTACTATCGCGACCGCGCGCTCTGTCTCCAGCTCGGTATGACGCCACTCGAGCAATTGCTGTCCGCCGTTGGCGCCGAAAAGGATCCAAACTCCCATGGCCGGCAGATGCCTTCCCACTGGGGTCATAAGAAACTCAACATCGTTTCGCAGTCGTCACCTACCGGCACTCAACTGTTACAAGCCGTGGGCTGCGCCGAAGCCGGTTACCGGTTTAAGTTGATCAAGGAACTCAAGAAGCAAACCTCAAACTTTCAAAAAGACGAGGTGGTTTACGTTTCGCTGGGCGATGGAACGTCGAGCGAAGGCGAGTTTTGGGAAGCCCTCAATACAGCCTGCAACCTGAAACTGCCGGTGCTTTTCCTGCTCGAAGATAACGGCTACGCGATTAGTGTCCCGGTCGAAGTGCAAACTCCCGGTGGCGATGTTTCCCAGCTAATCGAAAACTTTCCGGATCTGTATCTCCAGAGATGCGACGGCACCGACGCGCTGGCATCGCTCGGAGTTATGCAGCGCGCCGCGGCTTATTGCCGCGCCGGGAATGGTCCAGCCTTCGTTCATGCGAAGGTTATTCGGCCCTACTCCCATTCGCTTTCTGACGACGAGCGGCTCTATCGCCCGGAGGATGAGCGAACGGCAGACGCCGGGCGGGATCCGGTGAAACGCTTTGAGGCGATTCTGATCGAGGAAGGCGTGGTCGAGCCGGATGAGCTGCAGCGGATAAAAGCCGAGATTGACCTCAGCGTCAATGAGGCCGCCGATGAAGCCCTGGCCAGCGCGCAGCCTGATCCTAAAACTGTAAAACTCCATATCTACTCGCCTGACGTCGACCCCACCTCGAAGGAGTTTGATACCGAAGAGGGCGCGGAACTGACGGGCAACCCGGGCACCATGGTTGACCTGATTAACCGTTGCCTCCATGTCGAGATGGCTCGTGACCCAAGCGTCATCGTCTTTGGCGAAGACGTCGCCGATTGCTCGCGCGAAGAGTTTCTCGATCAGGTGAAGGGCAAAGGCGGAGTCTTCAAAGTTACCGCCAACCTGCAACGGAAATTCGGCAGCGCGCGCGCCTTCAACTCACCGCTGGCGGAAGCCAACATTGTGGGACGAGCAATCGGCATGGCCACACGTGGCCTCAAGCCCGTGGTTGAGATTCAGTTCTTCGACTACATTTGGCCGGCCATGCATCAGATTCGCAACGAGCTGGCGGTGTTGCGCTGGCGCTCGGGCGGCGAATGGAAGGCGCCGGTGGTAATGCGCGTGCCCGTCGGCGGTTATCTAAAAGGCGGCGCCGTCTATCACTCGCAATCGGGAGTTTCAACCTTTACTCAGATTCCCGGACTCCGGGTTGTTTATCCTTCTAATGCGCTCGACGCGAATGGCTTGTTGCGAACGGCGATTCGCTGCGACGACCCGGTGCTGTTTCTCGAGCACAAACACCTCTACCGCCAGGCCTATAACAAATCCGCGTACCCGCCTGACGAGTTCATGATTCCCTTCGGCAAGGCCAAGACCATTCGGGAAGGCACCGACCTTTCAATCATCACTTATGGCGCCCTGGTCCAGCGTTCGCTCGTGGCGGCCCGGCAGGCTGAGCAGCAGGGCATCAGTGTTGAGATCATCGATCTCCGCAGTTTGCAGCCTTACGACTGGGACGCTGTGATGGCGACGGTTAAGAAAACCAACCGGGTGGTCGTCGCTCACGAAGACTCGCTCTCGTTTGGTTACGGCGCTGAGATCGCCGCCCGCATCTCAGATGAACTGTTCGAATACCTCGACGCGCCCGTCCGCCGTGTGGCCGCAATGGATACGTTTGTGGCTTACGCTCCAGTATTGGAAGACGCGATCCTGCCGCAAGTGGCGGACGTGCTGAAGACGATAGAAGACTTGCACCGCTATTGAGAAAACATCAACCGCAGGGGGTGAAGAGAGTATTGTTCACTTGGATAAAAGAGTCGCCGAGTCTCTAACCAACCTTTGCGCCAGATGACAAACGCCAGGAGAATGATGACAGGAGAAATGAATCATGATTCAAACGGTCGAAGCCATAATTGAACCCGACGGCAAGGTGCTTTTGTTAGAAAAGGTTCAGCTCACAGAGTCTCATCGTGCTCTGGTGACAATTCTTGAGGACGAACCGATTTCGAGGGCTTCGGTCACAGCTTTGTTAAGTGAGGCAGCGCTCTGAGGATTGGGACAGACCGGAGGAAGACGAGGCATGGTCTCACCTTCAGTCGGAGCGGTAGTTCCAGTTACCTTTCCATTTTCTGATCTGACTCAGTCGAAACTACGTCCGGCTGTGGTGCTGGCTAGGGCCAGTAAGAATGACTGGGTTCTTTGTCAGGTCACCAGCAACGCCTATTCAGATCCTCGCGCGATAAAAATCACCGCCAACAACTTTGATT
>DATKIS010000323.1:0-5108 GCA_035543975.1 Pyrinomonadaceae bacterium | reverse complement strand
GGTATCTTTCTCTCTTCGTAACTTTTCTTGTGTTGATTAACCGAATTCGCTCACCTCGATCTGCGAAGGCGATATGCAAACAATCTTCCCGCCGCGACTTGCCAATCATCAAGTGGCGTCTTTCGCTAATGAGTGATCCGGATCTCCGTAGACGGTTGCAAGCGAATCTTCGAAAACTGAAGCCGCTTCCTCAAACGAAACACCATGCTTTCGCAGGTTGGCGTCGGCCTTTTTCGAATTCCAGGTGAACTCCATTCATCACTCTCATGTTTTCATCTACGAATGCACACCGACGCGTGGCATCTCGCTTTCCTCGAAATATTTGATCTTGATCACGGGCTGGTCGGGATGCGCTGGGTTGGCGATCACGCGGCGGCTGGTGCAGTCAACCTGAAGGTCCAGGCTTTCGAGAACAGTCTGACCGATGAGCACTTCGGAACCCAGCACTAAGGCCTCTTCGGTTGTGCGGCGGTTAACGAGGTCAAAGCCCACCATCTCCGTGATGTGAACATCCTCAGTCACATCATTGGCGTAAGTTGCTCTCGTTTTTCTCACCATAGCCAGACCCAGGCGCTGGACTATATGCATTGGCAACACGGAACGGACTGCACCGGTATCAACCAGCGCATTGGCCTCGTAGCTGCGAATCCTGTCCGCCGCGAGTAGTCCTCTCCGAACCAGTGCCTCGTCCACCGCATTCGTGAGTTTGACTCTTACTCTTACCTCTCCCAATGGCGTATCTCCCTTTTGCCTGTCATTTTCCGAGGGCGCGAATCGGCTGGCTCGGCGCGCACCGATTCGGATTGTGCGGATGTCGCATGGAGAACGCAATTGATCCTCGTTTGATGAGGTTTTCTCTTTCATGCAAATTCTCAAGCAACTGTCTATGAGTGCACGGCGACGCTTGGCATCTCGCGGCCGTCGCCGCCTTCCGCCGGGGGCAGCACCCGCAATGGCTCTGGCCAATCAACGGAGGGAACAGTCGTCGGCCCATATCGTCCATCCCGGCCTTTGGCTTTCTCGCGCAACGCCTTCAATACTTTCTCCGGCGTGATCGGCACTTCGTCGACGCGTACGCCAACTGCATCGTAGACGGCATTCGCGACAGCCGGGGGAACCGGCAGGAGTGGTCCTTGTCCGACTTCCTTCGCGCCGTAAGGTCCATTTGGATCGGGATCTTCGATTAGGTAGGTCTTGACGTCGCACATCTCCATCGTGGTCGGGCTTTTATATTCCAGCATTGAGGGAAACTTATGCACCACATTGCGATTGGCGCGATAAACCATCTCCTCCATCAGCGCCTCTCCGAGTCCCATGTACACGCTGCCTTCGACCTGCCCCATCACCAGCATCGGATTGATCGACTTGCCAATATCATGCGCAATCCAAACGCGCTCGACCACGACGATCCCCGTCTCCGGATCAACGTCGACTTCGGCAACGGCCGCAGAATAGCTATATGCCGGCGACGGTCCAACGCCAGCGCCTTTGTATCGGCCAGGGGAGCGGGGCGGCGAATACGAGCCTACGGTCCCGATCGTTCCAAACTTGGATTCAGCCAGTACTACTGCCTCAGCGAATGAGACGCCGACTTCCGGATTCTCGACATCGAACACCCGACGTTCAGCTAACGAGAGATTTTCGATGGGGACCGACAGCTTCTCGGCAACCGCCATCACCAATAGCTCGCGGGCACGTTCAGCCGCCTGAATCGCGGCGTTGCCGGTCATCAGGGTTACCCGGCTCGAATAGCTCCCCAAATCAACCGGAGTCAAATCGGTGTCTGCCGTGACTACCCGAATATCGAAAGGGTCTATCCCCAGAACTTCAGCCACGATGTAGGCGAGGATGGAATCGGAGCCCTGTCCGATATCGGTGGAGCCACACATGACGCAAACGCCGCCCTGCCGGTCGAGCCGAAGCTGGACGCCCGATTGAGGCATGTTGTTCCAGTAGATTGGCAGACCGGCGCCGCAGATATAGGAACTGCAGGCGATACCGATTCCTTTGCCATAAGGCAGCTTGCGCTGGTTCTGATCCCAACCCGAAAATCTGTTCTTCCAGTCAGAGCCCTCAACCACTTTGTCGATGCACTGGCCCAAACCCATGCTGCCGACGCGCAGGTAGTTGGCCGTGACGGTGCCGGGTTTTACCAAATTGCTGCGACGCATACCGGCGGGATCCAGCTTCAACTGCTCAGCAATCTTGTCGAGTTGGACTTCTAGCGCAAAACGCGGCTGCGGCGTCCCGTGTCCTCGCTTAGGACCGCACGGCGGTTTATTCGTAAAAGCGCGCAAACCCTGAAACTTGTATCGCGGCACGTCATACGTGACTGTTTGCAGGGCGCCGGTGTAGAACGTGCTGGCCACGCCGTAACTGCCATAGGCTCCGCCATCGAGGAACGACTGGAAATGCATGCCGGTAATCGCGCCGTCTTTCTTCACTCCCGTCTTGATGGACATCAGCACTGGATGGCGCCCGCGGTGACAATAGAAAACTTCCTCGCGGGTGAGGGTCACCTTCACCGGACGCCCGGTCATCATCGAAAGCTTACAAACCACTACCTCGTGATTGAAAGGATCGCTCTTGCCGCCAAAACCGCCGCCATTGGGTGTGGCGATCACGCGAATGTGACTGGCGGGCAACTCAAGGACTTTAGCCAGCGCGCGATGAACATAGTGCGGAGTTTGGGTCGAACTCCACAGAGTCAGTTTGTTATCCGAGTCGAAGTTGCCGACTGCGGCATGTTGCTCCATGGGAAGGTGGGTGTTGCCTTCATAGAAGAAGACATCCTCGCGAACCAGATCGGCTTCGGCGAAGCCGACTTCCACTTCGCCGAATTCGAGCGAGACCTTCTTGTGGATGTTTCCCTCGTCACCATACTCATGGATCCGCGGTTCGTCGATTAGAATCGCCTCTTCAATGGACGAGATAGTATTCAGCCGTTCGTATTCCACTTCGATGAGGTTCATCGCATCGAAGGCCACATCTTCGTCGATGGCGGCCACCGCGGCTACCGGATCGCCGATGAAACGCACTTTATCGATGCAGAGCGCATGCTCATCCTGGCTGACCGGAAGAATGCCATAGGAAATCGGCAGGTCCTTGCCGGTAATTACTGCGAGCACGCCTGGCAAAGCAATGGCTTTTGAAACATCGATGCTCTTGATGATGGCGTGCGGTTCGTGAGTGCGAAGGATCTTGCAGAAGAGCATACGCGGCAGCACGATGTCATCGGCAAACCTCGTTTGGCCGGTACACTTCGCGCGCGCGTCCACTTTGCGAAAAGGCTTGCCGACTACGTTGAGCGGCCTTCCGTTATTGTTTCCGTTCTTCGCCATTAGTATCAAGCTCTATAATTCGCGTAGTTTCGTGGGATTTCGTGATCGTATCTAACCTGACTTAGATCAACCGATCCACGAACAGACACGAAACAACACGAAACGAAGATTCAATCCTTTTCACTCTGGACTCTGGGCCATTTATTCCAACCCAAAAACGCTCTCGCGCGGCAATTCCATCTCTTCACCCCGCATGCGAGCTGCGGCAAGTTCCACTGCCTCGTAAATCTTTATGTAGCCGGTGCAGCGGCAAAGGTTTCCTGATAACGCTTCCTTAATCACTTCGCGCGAAGGGTTTGGGTTCTTCTTCAACAGTTCTTCGGCTACCAGTAGGAAGCCCGGCGAGCAATAGCCACACTGAGCTGCGCCAGTATCGGCAAAAGTGTCCTGCAAGGGATGAAGCTGCGGGCCGTCAGCCATTCCTTCGATCGTTTTGACTTCCTGACCTTCAGCGTCCAGGCCCAGCATCAGGCAGGAAAGAATCGAGCGTCCGTTGACCAACACCGCGCAGGTGCCACACTCGCCGAGTTCGCAGCCGTGTTTCGTTCCCGTTAGGGCCAGGTCTTCACGCAAGACTTCGAGCAGCGTCTTGTGCGGCGCGAAAGCGACTTCGGCTGACTCGCCATTCAGGACAAACTTGATGTGGGCTTTTTCTTTTGCCATACCCTACTTTCAATCGAAGATTAACCGAGCTCCCAAGGCAGCGGATCCCGCGACGTAAGGTCTCTGGCTCCGTGGATCACCGTCAGCATTTCAATGTGATCGCCTTTGAGGCGGTAGATAATTCAATAGCCTTGATAGAGGAGCCCCCGAACGCTTTCATTTGCTTCTGGTACAGCTCGGCCAGCCTTTGGGTATTTAGCAAGTCGTTCGGCCGCTAAAATGATTCGTTCCACGAATCCACTAGCGTACATCTCTGAGTCTCTGGCTATGTAGGCGTGCAGTTCGCGAAGGTCTTCAACGGCGGGCTCAGTCCAAACAATCTTCATTCAGGTGCAAAGAGCTCTTTCACTTCATTGTGGGAGACGGTGCGGCCCTCTTCGGCAGCCTTAATTCCTTCCTCAATCTTTCTCTTCACGTAGAGCCGATACATGATGTCTTCCCAAGTCACCTCTTCGGGCAACCTGGAAATCAACTGTATCGCTTCTTCTTTTGTAGTACTCATCGAAAAGCCTGGTCAGTTACTGGATAAAGAAATATAACACAAACGTTCAGTCGTTTACGCCTTAGCGAGACTCGAATCTTTCTTGGTCTTGTTCAGCACTATGTTGTCGATCAAGCGGGTCTTACCCACGTAGGCGCCCACGGCGATCAATACCTGGCGGTCATCGAGTTTATCCATCTTTTCGAGCGTGTCCGCATCGACCACACTCACATAGTCGACTCTCACGCGGGGCTCAGCCTCAATAGTTGTGCGCACGATGTCCGCCAGCTTGCTGGCATGTCGCTCGCCCTTCTTGAACGTTTCCTTCGCCTGCTTCAGTGCTCGATGGATGACCGACGCCGACTCAAGTTCTTCCGGACCGAGGTACAGGTTGCGCGACGAAATCGCCAGCCCGGAATCCTCACGAACAGTAGGCAACACCACGATCTCGGTATCGAATGCGAGATCACGCACCATGCGCTTGATGATCAACGCTTGCTGCGCGTCTTTCTGGCCAAAGAAGGCGAAGTCAGGACGGACGGTATTGAGAAGAATTGCAACCACCGTGGCCACGCCGCGAAAGTGACCCGGCCGCGTCTCACCTTCGAGCAGCTTCGAAAGTC
>DATKIS010000322.1:0-12567 GCA_035543975.1 Pyrinomonadaceae bacterium | reverse complement strand
GATTCTTACCGCCACTCAAGCGACCGTCAATAGCATCAGCAAACGCTATCGCAGGAGCTGCGTTCGTATGCTTGAGAACGGCCTCGATCTCAATCGATTCAAGTCGTCGCCATGGCCTGCTCCTCCCTCAAAGACCAATCCATTGCAAGTTCTCTTTGTGGGCCGGCTGGTTCCTTTCAAAGCCATCCCCCTGCTGCTCGAGGCTACAGCGCTCGTGCGCGATGAGTTCCCTCTGCAGCTAACCATTATTGGCGATGGCCCCATGGCGGCCGAGTGGAAAGAGAAAGCAGCGAGCCTGGGAATATCTGACCAAACATTCTTCAAGGGTGCTCTATCGCTGGATGCCGTCGCTGACGAAATGCAGCGCGCGCATGTTTTCTGCCTGCCTTCCATACGTGAATCTGGTGGCGCTGTGCTGCTAGAGGCTATGGCTTCGGCGCGGCCCTGTATTGCAGTCGAGTTTGGTGGGCCTGCGGAACTTATCGATGACGCAGTGGGAGGTTTGATCGCGCCGTTCAATTCCCAACAGGTCATCATCAGCATAGCTGACACCTTGCGCGACGTAGTTGATCACCCGGCTGAGTGGAAAGCACGCGGTGAAGAGGGCCGACGAAGAGCCGAAGCACGTTTCGGTTGGGACGTGAAGATTGACTCCGCCGTTCGACTGTACCAGGAATTACTCCAACCCAAACCCGAGGTGTCCGCCAATGTCGTCGCAAACTTTGCACGCTGAAAAAACCGAAATGAAAAACCAGCTCTCCAGCAGCGTCTCAGTACGCATGGGAGCCAAGGTGTTCTACATGGTGACTCGTTTGTTCCTGCCGCCATTGATCCTGAGCTACGTCACTCTGGAAGAGTATGGCATATGGGCCGCGTGCTTCATTCTGATCAGCTACCTCGGCATGAGCGCGTTTGGAGTTTCCAATATCTATATTCGCTACACTGCCGAGTATCAGGCCAAAGGCGAGATAGAAAAGATCAATCAACTCATCTCGACGGGGATCGTTGCCATCTCAGGAATCAGCCTCGTAGCTTTAGGCGCGCTCTATTTCCTGCTGCCCTGGTTCGTAAACAAGTTTCATATCAGCCAGCCGCTTCATCGCACCGCTTTCATTTTGATCTTTGGCACTGCGCTGAGCTTCATGCTCGACCTGACGCTCGGTTCCTTTGCCTACGTGCTGCACGGGCTTCAGCGCATCACTCAGCAAACGTTCACCTGGATAGTGGGCTTCTGCGTCGAAGCTGTGCTGATTGTCGTTCTGCTCTACACCGGCGCCGGAATCTACGCATTGCTGATCGCCTTTATGGTGCGCAACGTAATCTCCGGAGCGGCGTGTCTTGCCCTTTGTTATCGCGCTCTGCCGTCGCTGTCGATTCGACTCAAGTACTTCGATCGCGCGTCGCTGCGACTCTTCTTCGGTTACGGACTGATCGTTCAGGTCTCGGGCTTGTTGGCCACCTTTCTTTATTCCATCGAAAAGGTCCTCGCCGGAGTGTTTCTCGGCGTCGCCGCCACGGGACTACTGGACATCGGACAGAAGCTCCCGGTGATGGCCAGCCAGATCCCTTCAGGAATGAACGAAGTGTTCTTGCCGGCGATGTCGCGCATGCACGGCCTCGATCAAAAAGAAGAACTGCACAAACTGTTTCTGAAAGGCTCGCGCTATCTCAACATGTTGACCGGACTGGTCATGGGTTTCTTCGCCGCGTTTGCCGCTCCTTTGATGATGGTTTGGCTCGGCGCGCGTCAGGGCTACGGACAGGCCGCGACCATTCTCGCGATCTTTACGCTTCCCTATCAGATGAATGTGCTGACCGGTCCCGGCTCAGCCCTGCACCGCGGGGTCAACAAACCTGCGCGCGAATTGGTTTATCCACTTTCACAGATGGCGCTCGTAGCACTGACCGTCTCGATTGGATTCTGGTGGCAAGGGCGGACGTTGATTGTGATTGCGGTGGCAGTGTCGTTGGCGATGGTCCTCAGCGTGATTGTGTACATGGCCTACACCAACAAGGTGCTGGGAATTTCGCAGAGACAATTTGCCTGGCGCGTGCTCGCTCCCGGTCTGGTCCCATATTTCGTCGGGTTCGGGATGTTCTTCGCCACGCGCAGCTTCCTCGCAGACCTCAACAGAATTTCATTGCTCATCGCGCTTGGTGTCATCGGCTGTGTCTATTCATTGTTCTCGATGGCTTTGATCTATCGCGGTCTTTGCGACTGGGGAGAACGCGAGTTTATGCGTCATCAATTCAAACAAACGCTGGGCGGGTTCCTAAAACGGAAGCCGGGCGCTGACATAGATACGCTCGAGGTCAAACCCGCATGAAGAGTTGGTTGAAGAAAATCCTGCGCTATTTGGCTTTCGAACACGGTAAGGCCATTCCCATCTATCGACGCTTTGGTGCGCCCGATGGGCTCGAGTGGGCCGCGCTGTTAAAGCATCGCGACGAACTACACGCGATGGGTGAACATTGCTCGATTCAAAGCCAGGCCCAAATAACCGATCCGCAATACGTGCGCATGGGTAACAACGTTCGTCTCTCGGTCTGCACTCTGCTGGGCCACGACGGCTCGGTGAATATGATCAACCGCGCGTTTGGCTGCCGGCTGGATCGCGTGGGCAAGATCGACCTTCGCGACAATGTCTTCATTGGCCAGGGCGCAATCATTTTGCCCGGAGTCACCATTGGGCCCAACGCAATTGTGGCGGCGGGCTCCGTGGTCTGCTCAGACGTGCCTGAAAACTCAGTAGTCGGTGGCTTACCGGCAAAGCGAATTTGTTCCTTAGACAAATTGGTCGAGCGTTGGCAACAGGAAAACGAAAACCTGCCGTGGCGAGACTTGATCGATGAGCGCAACAGCGACTACGACGCCAGCCTGGAAACTGAACTACAAATAATTAGAGCGGCCTTCTTCTTTAGCCCCGCATAGCGTTAACAAGAACCGATGACTGTCTACATCATTCTCATTCCCGGCATCATCGCCCTCATTTACGCGATCGTACGTTCGCCTGAAGAAGCCTTCCTCCACGTCTACCTGCCGGTACTGTTTTTTCTGCCCGGCTACTATCGAATGATCCTGCCGGGTTTTCCCGACCCTACCTTCAACGAAGCTGCGATCATTCCCATCTTCCTGGTTTACCTGGCCCGCGGCGCCAAGGGATGGCGATTCACAGTCACCGACCTGTTTGTATTTGGGTTCGCCTTCACCCAGGGCTATTCCCAGTACCTGTCCACCGGCTACAACGATGCGCAGAACCTGATCTTCGACATGCTCGGCAACGTGGTGTTCCCATACATCGTCGCCAAGGGAATGATTGAAAGCTCCGGATACCGGGTGAAGTTTGCCAAGAAGTTAATACTCGTGCTGGCGATTGTGGCTGTAGCGCAGGCTTATGAATTTCGGTTCATGGCCTGTCCATTCAAGATGGCGCTCGATCCCTTCTTTCCTTTCCAGGGTATCGGCTGGGTAACAACTATTCGCTACGGATTTGGCCGCGCCGCTGGTCCATTCGGTCATTGCATACTCGCCGGACTCATTCTGGGTTTCGGCTTCCGCATTCAGCGTTGGTTACAACAGAACGGACACTGGGAGAGCAAGCGAAAGGCGCAGGTGCTAACCGGGTTAATGGTCGCGGGCATGCTTATGTCGCAAGCTCGTGGTCCACAACTCGGAGCAGCGCTTGGCAGCGTTATTGTCTTGATCGGTCGCGCGAAAAACCGCCGCACCATGCTGATTACCGTACTGAGTCTCGGGATTCTGGTTGGCACCCCAGCCTACATCGCGTTCACAGCCTACGTTTCCGTCGGCCGTGCCGGCGCCACCAGTTCCACTCAGGAAACCGCCGCCTATCGCAAAGAGCTGATGGACAAGTACACCGACATTGCCCTGGAAAAGTCATGGTGGGGTTGGGGTGAAAACGAATGGCCGCAAGTCGTCGGCATGCCTTCGATTGACAACCACTTTCTCAACGTCGCGTTGCGTCACGGCCTGATTGCCATGGGCTGTTTCATCATGGCGATGTTTTGGGTGGCGATAAGACTTGCTATCTACGCTTACAAAGCGCCGCCAAAATCAGAAGCATCAACCCTGGCGTTCACTCTGCTGGCCGCGCTGATCGCCGTGGTCATCGCCATCGTCACCGTCTATCTGGGCCTCCAGGCCCAACAAGTCCTCTTCATCTTAATCGGCTGGTCAGATGCACTCGTCAGGCAAAAGGAACACGCCGCCGTTTCGGGCGCTACCACCATCGACCTGCCCCAACCCCAATTCCGCTTCAAGAGAGTACTCGCATGAAAAACACCACACAGCCTCGCCTCGCATACTTGATTAGTCGATATCCAGCTATTTCCCACACCTTTGTGCTGCGCGAGGTGCGACAGCTCCGGGCGCAGGGCTTTGACATCAGGGTCGCGTCGATTAACTCGCCCGATCGGAGCGACGAGGGGCTGACCGCGGAGGAGCGGGAGGAGAGTGCCAGCACGTTTTACGTCAAACAAGACGGCGCTGGCGGAGCAATCCGCGCACATGTCCGCACGCTATTCTCGAATCCGGTTCCTTACTTCCGCGGGTTATGGTTCGCGCTCCGGCTCGGCGGCTTTGATATAAAACGGGTCTTTTATGGCCTGCTCTACTTTGTTGAAGCTGTGATGATGGGCCAATGGATGAAGAGAAAGGGCTTAAGTCACCTGCACGTTCACTTCGCTACTCCGGCTTCGACCGTGGGACTTGTCACCGCCCAGATATTCCCGGTCACCCTTTCCATCACCGTACATGGCCCGGACGAGTTCTACGACGTCTCGGCTTACAGCCTGGCCGAAAAGATCCGCGGCTCCTCCTTTATTTGCTGCATCGGCAACTACGCCCGCAGCCAGTTGATGAAATTGTCGTCATTCACTGAATGGAGCAAATTCGAAGTCTCCCCGCTGGGCGTTGACGCAGAGATATTTGCTCCCCGGCCAGCGCCGTGTTCCGGTGCCGCGCCCTTTGAAGTGATTTGCGTGGGCCGGCTGGTTCCCGCCAAGGGCCAACACATTCTGGTCGCAGCGATCGATCGGCTGGTAAAGGCCGGGCATGACATCCGGTTGCGTTTTGTCGGGGACGGTCCCGATCGCGAGACGCTGGAGTCTATGGTCAGCGCACGCAATCTCGGCGCAAACGTAATCTTCGAGGGGGCCGTCAATCAGGATCGAATCCGCGCTCTATACGCGCGCGCTGACGTGTTTGCCTTGGCAAGTTTCGCCGAAGGCATTCCGGTAGTTTTGATGGAGGCGATGGCCATGGAAATCCCCTGCGTCACGACCTTCATTACGGGAATTCCGGAGCTCATCAACGACGGCGAGAGCGGATTGCTGGTCGCCCCTTCCGACGATGTGGCGCTGGCAGCCGCAATCACCAGGCTGATCGAACAGCCAGCTTTACGAGCAAATATTGGCAGGAATGGCCGGTTGGCAGTCGTCGAGAAATACAACCTGGGTAAAAACACCGAAAGATTGGCTGAGATTTTTCAACGGCGACTCAACGGATTCGCGAAGGAGAGTTTGTGAATAATAGCTGGCTAGACATCATCTTCATTGTCGTCGGTGTGGCTCTGACTCTGTTGACACTACCGGGGAGTTTTGAGCTTTGCTTGCTCACATTGGGTAGTTTACTGCCCGGGCGTCCTAACCTGCAGCGACGGATCGCCGGCGGATTCCGCCTGGCCATCATCATACCCGCGCATAACGAAGAAGAGAACATCGAGCGCTGCGTCCAGAGCGTGCAGCGATGCGCGCGACCACTGGTGGGACTGACGACGGTTGTAATCGCTGATAACTGCGCCGATGCAACAGCGGCTCTCGCCCAACAAGCCGGCGCACGGGTACTCGAGCGAAGCAACGCTGAGTTGCGGGGCAAGGGATATGCGCTGGACTTCGCTTTCAAGACTCTTTTAGCGGAAGGATTCGACGCCTTTATCGTGATCGATGCGGATAGCGAAGTAGAACCCAATCTTATATCGGAGTTTGTGCGGCTCTTTGCCGAAGGCGCCCAGGCGATTCAATGCGCCTATCTGGTGAACAAACCGGAAAGTTCCGTGCGCGCTCGGTTGATGAACACGGCGCTCCTGGCTTTCAACTCTCTGCGACCTCGCGGACGGGACCGTCTGGGTCTCTCGTGCGGCATTCTGGGCAATGGTTTGGGCCTCACGCGCGAAACTTTGCTGTCGGTTCCTTATGAAGCTGGTTCAGTCGTTGAAGATCTCGAGTATCACCTGAAACTGGTGAAGGCCGGTCGAATGGTTTGGTTTGCCGATAGCACCACCGTGCGGGCTGACATGCCTGCGGGAGGACGGGGAGCAAAAACGCAGCGCGCGCGCTGGGAAGGCGGAAGGCTACAAATGGTGTGGCAATTCGTCCCAGAATTGACCCGCGGAATTCTAAAAGGCGAAACAAAACTGGTCGAACCGCTCCTGGACCTGCTGCTCCAGCCCTTAGCTTTTCATGTGCTGGTTTTGCTAATAACGCTGGCAATCCCGGTCTTTCCGGTACGGCTCTACGCTTGCATAGCGCTGGTGGTAGTTACGCTGCATGTTCTCGCAGCAATCGTTCTTGGCGGCGGAGGAATTAGGGACCTGGTCGCCCTCGCCGTTGCTCCCTTCTACGTGATTTGGAAGCTGGCCTTGCTCCCGAAGGTTCTGATTAATGCCAGCGGCAAGGCTGACTGGGTGCGAACCGAACGCGCCGGCAAATCTGAAATCACCATTACCCCTACCCAGTCGTCCGCGAAGAATATCGTCTAATGCCAATGATTCAGACTACTAAACAAATTGAAGTTTCCGTAGTTGTTATCTCGTTCAACACCCGTGATCTGCTGCGCGAATGCCTCACCACCCTGGCCGCCACGTCCGCGGACGTCTCCTATGAACTAATCGTAGTTGACAACGCTTCCCGAGACGATTCCGCAGCAATGGTCGCCCTTGAATTTCCTGAAGCAAAGTTGATCCGGAGCGAAGTAAATCTGGGCTTTGGCGGCGCCAATAATCTGGGGTTCGCAGCCGCGACGGGCCGCTATGTCGTCCTGCTCAACTCCGACGCTTTTTTGAAAGTCGGCACCTTGCGAAAGTCGATTGATCTGATGGACTCCCATCCGCAGGTTGGTTTGGCGGGCGCTAAACTGATCGGACGCGATGATTCGCTGCAACCCTCGGCGCGAATGTTCCCCAATATCCTGCAGGACTTTCTCATCCTCAGCGGTCTGGCCGACCGGTATTCAAAGTCACGTTTCTTTGGCCGTGGCGATCGCACCTGGGCCGATCCAAACAAACCTGCCGAAGTGGATTGGGTCCCCGGAGCGTTTGGCATCATCCGGCGGGAAGCACTCGAACGCACCGGATTCTTCGACCCAAGGTTCTTCCTCTATTACGAAGAAGTCGATCTTTGCAAACGCATTAAGCAGGCCGGCTATTCCATCTGGTACTGGCCCGAGCTGGAAGTGGTCCACATCGGCGGCGAATCTTCAAAGACACTCAGCCACCTGTCGTTATCGTCGGCTGGATCCCAACTTACTTTGTGGCGCATGCGCAGCGCCTTGCTCTTCTACCGGAAACATCACGGGCTGAGGGGCGCCTGGCTGGCCATGAAAATGGAGCAGCTCTGGCACCAGTTGCGCTCGCGCAAGAACTTTTCCAGCACCGACGCCGATCGACGGGCCAAGGCAACGGAATCACAAAGCATTGCCAACTTGATGCGCCAGGCATGGTTGGAAACTGAAAGGGGCCTCACTTCACCGCCGCAGCCGTGGTAAGCCGCAAAACACATGTCACAAGAACCACTTTGGAAATTAATGGGTCTGCTATTCAAAGCCCACCCCTGGCACGGCGTCCACATTGGCGACGATGCACCGCAGCAGGTAACCACCTACATCGAGATCGTGCCTACCGACACAGTTAAGTATGAAATCGACAAGACGACCGGGATGTTGACGATTGACCGGCCGCAAAAGTTCTCGAATATCTGTCCCAGTTATTACGGTTTTATCCCGCAAACTTATTGCGGGGAAGGCGTGGCTGAACGGATGGAACGCCGCACCGGTCGAACAGGTGTGGTCGGCGACGGCGATCCTCTGGACATCTGCGTACTCACTGAGAAAACGATCTCGCATAGCGACATTCTGCTGCAGGCGATACCGATCGGGGGGCTCAGCATGCTGGATGGCGAAGAAGCTGACGACAAGATCATTGCGGTGATGCAGGGCGATGCGGTTTACGGACAATGGCGCGACATTGGTGACTGTCCAGACACCGTGATTGATCGACTGAAACACTACTTTCTCACCTACAAGGCTGCGCCGGGCGCGGAGAAGAATGATTGCGAAGTGACTTCAGTCTACGGACGCGACGAGGCCCACGAGGTGATTCGCGCAAGTAGTCAGGACTACTTAAGAAGATTCGGAGATATTGAAGGGATGCTTACCGCAGCCCTGCGGTAAACCGGGAAAGGTTCACTTATGTTTGAAAACCTCAAACAGGATTGGGAAGTTTACGAACGCGACATCTGGCGCCAGGGGCTCTGGGTGATGGTTGCTTATCGCTTCGGGAGATGGCGTTACACCGTAAACGCTCGCTTGCTCAGAGCGCCACTCTCATTCATCTACAAACTTCTGAAAATCACATCGCAAATTCTTACCGGCATCGACCTGCCTTGTGAAGTCACTGTTGGCCGGCGCCTGAAGATCGAACATTTCGGAGACATCATCATCAGTGGCGACACCGTTATCGGTGACGACGTTGTACTCCGAAACGGGGTCACCATCGGATTGCGCCGCACCGGCGTGCGAGGTGCTCCCAGAATTGGAAACCGTGTGGACATCGGAGCCGGCGCCAAGATTCTCGGCGATATCGCGATTGGTGACGACGTCGCCATTGGGGCTAACGCGGTAGTCCTCAAGGACGTGCCGGCTAACTCAATCGCAGTCGGAATTCCGGCGACTATCAAAACCAGGAACCCCCAGGAGATTCAGATGGTCGAAACCCTGGCCGTGAACAACCTCATTAATACCACCCAGCTATTCTAAGGAGAAGTTTACCGAGATGGAAAAAATAATCGTAACTGGCGGCGCCGGATTTATCGGTTCAAATTTTGTGCGGCATGCCCTCGCCCATACGAGCGCGAGAATTGTCATCGTGGACAATCTCACTTACGCAGGTAATCGTTGCACAATCGACGATCTGAGCGCCGACCATCGCGTCTGCTTCATCAAAGCTGATATTGCCGATCCCAACGCTTTGCACTCAATCTTTGCCGCCCACCGGCCCACGGCGGTCGTTAATTTTGCGGCCGAGACACATGTCGATCGTTCCATCGATCAACCGCGGCCATTCGTCAGCGCGAATATCGTGGGCGTTTTTGAATTGCTGGAGACGTCCCGGCAGTATCTCAGGGACTTGTCCTCCGAGGCCGCGGCCGCATTCCGTTTCCTCCACGTCTCCACGGATGAGGTTTATGGCACGCTGGGCCCGGTTGGTCTATTTTCCGAAACCACTCCCTACGCGCCAAACTCCCCTTACTCGGCTTCGAAAGCGGCCGCCGATCATCTCGTGCGCGCTTATTTTGAAACTTATCGGCTACCCGCGCTGATAACCAATTGCTCAAACAACTACGGGCCCTACCAGTTTCCCGAAAAACTGATTCCCTTGACGATCTTGAATGCGCAAGAGGGTAAGCCACTGCCGATCTATGGCGATGGAGGCAACATTCGCGACTGGCTCCATGTAGAGGACCACTGTGCGGGAATTTTGTTGGTGCTAAAGCAAGGCACTGCCGGTGAGAAATACAACGTCGGAGGCGCCAACGAACGAACGAATCTCGAGATAGTCGACACGATCTGCGCGCAACTTGAACTCCTCTCGCCTGCCAGCAATAACTCCGCACTGCGACGCCAGGGCATCTCTTCCTATCTCGATCTCAAAAAATTCGTGTCGGACCGGCCCGGACACGATCGGCGGTACGCGATCGACGCTACCAAGATTCGCACTGAATTGGGTTGGACGCCGAGGTTTGACTTTAACAGCGGTATCACTAATACCATCGAATGGTATTTACACAATCACTCATGGACTGACACGGTGCAAGGTGGTGGGGGTTACCGGCGCGAACGATTGGGAACACAACCGGCAATCAATCATATCTTCGCCGGCCCCTATATTCCTCGCCGGACTGTCCCCCGTACCACCCTGCTATAACACCGCATATCGCACCACCGCTCACCAAAAACACCCAGGAGAAATAGATGAAGGGAATTATTCTGGCCGGAGGCTCCGGCACCAGGCTCCACCCGATTACGCGCGCAATCAGCAAGCAGTTGCTGCCGGTTTACGACAAACCAATGATCTACTATCCGCTTTCAACTTTGATGCTGGCCGGATGTCGCGAGATTCTTTTGATCACTACTCCCCACGAACAGGAACAGTTCGGACGACTGTTTGGCGATGGCAGTCAGTTTGGCTTGCAGATTGAATACGCAGCCCAGCCACAACCCGACGGCCTGGCCCAGGCATTCATTATTGGCCGCGAATTCATTGGTCAGGATCGAGTGGCGCTCGTTCTCGGTGACAACATCTTCCATGGCGACAGACTCACTGATTATTTGCGCCACGCAGCGGGGCGGACCTCGGGAGCAACTGTCTTCGCTTACCAGGTGCGCGACCCCGAGCGTTACGGCGTGGTTGGCTTTGACGAAAACGGCAGAGCGAACAGTCTCGAAGAGAAGCCGGCCTTTCCTAAATCTAATCTGGCCGTGACTGGTCTCTACTTCTATGACAACCAGGTGGTCAGAATCGCGGAACAACTCAAGCCATCCCGCCGGGGCGAACTTGAAATCACCGATGTAAACCTGGCGTATCTGAATATGGAACAGCTGCACGTGGAGAAGCTGGGCCGGGGTATTGCATGGTTGGACACTGGCACGCACGAATCGCTGATGCAGGCCTCGGCTTTTATCCAGACCCTGCAGGACCGGCAGGGATTAATGGTGGCCTGCATAGAAGAGATTGCTTACCGCATGGGCTACATCACCGCTGACCAGCTCGAAGGATTGGCTGCCCGAATGAAAAATAATGCTTACGGAACTTACCTACTTCAGATGTTGGCCCAGGAGGTGGCGGCATGAAAATTATCAATACCGAGCTACCCGGCGTCGTTGTGATCGAGCCTGAGATTCACCGGGATCATCGCGGCTTTTTCCTGGAAACGTATAACGCAGAAAAGTATCGAGCTGCGGGATTACCGGAGGTGTTTGTGCAGGACAATCATTCCCGCTCCATGGGTCATACGTTGCGGGGATTGCACGCCCAGCTAAAGCATCCGCAGGGAAAACTAGTCAGGGCCATCGCCGGCAGGATCTTCGATGTCGCAGTCGACATTCGTCCGGACTCGCCTTACTTCGGCCGCTGGGTAGGGGTTACGCTTTCTTCGGATTCGGCAAACCAATGTTACATCCCGCCAGGCTTTGCGCATGGTTTTTACGTGCTTAGCCAAACCGCGGAGGTGGAATACAAGTGCACTGACTTCTACTGCCCTGGTGACGAAATCAACCTGCGCTGGGACGATCCGGCTATCGGTATTTCGTGGCCCAGCACGACTCCCGTACTTTCTACCAAAGACGCTACGGGCATGTTGCTGGCTGACGTGGCGCGGCTGCTGTCACGGCTGCAGGAGGCCGCATGAAGATCATGATTACCGGCGCCGCCGGTCAGTTGGGTCAGGCACTACAAAAAGTGCCGGCCAGCCACCAAATTGTGGCCCTGAGCCACACCGATCTGGATATCACAAATTTGGACCAGGTTATTAGAGAGGTGGAGCGCCACCAGCCTGACGTACTCATTAACGCGGCCGCTTATAACGACGTTGACGCCGCGGAAGACTCGATCGTTGCTGCGTATCTCCTCAACGCCACCGGACCGAGAAACCTGGCCATCGCGACTCAAGCGCATGGCGCCACAATTGTCCACGTCTCCACCGACTATGTCTTCGATGGAGATACCCTCACACCGTATCATGAGTTTTCTCGCCCGGCACCGATCTCGGCTTATGGCCTCAGCAAGCTCGCCGGTGAGCAAGCGGTCGCGGCTTGTAACCGCAGGCATTACATCGCACGCACCGCCTGGCTCTACGGGACCGAAGGCAGAAATTTTCCGAAGACAATGCTCTCGCTGTCAGGCCGCGCTGAAGTCAGTGTCGTTAACAATCGGTTCGGGTCTCCGACGTATGTGCCTCATCTGGCAGCGGCAATTGCCGAACTAATCACCACCGACACTTATGGAATTCACCACCTCGCCGGCGGCGGTGAGGCAAGTTGGTTCAGCCTGACCGAAAAACTATTCAAACACTTCGGCATGACCACCCGAGTCAAACCTGTACCGGGCTCGGAATTCAAACAACGCGCTCGCCGTCCGGATTATTCAGTTCTTACTACCGTGCGCGAGCCGAGCATCCTCTTGCCATCATGGGAAGACGGCCTACGGCAATTCTCGCAGGACATGTTGCGGCACCCCGAAACGCTGCTGACGGAGGTGGCCGGATGAAGATTTT
>DATKIS010000321.1:0-3294 GCA_035543975.1 Pyrinomonadaceae bacterium | reverse complement strand
GTTGATCGGTGAAAACCCCATGCCTGATGCAGTGCTAACCAAAACTCCGCGGGCCGCCTGGGCCCGGAGCATAGAACGCTCCGTGCTTCAGGAGATGTTAGAGGCGAGCGCGCTGCCGGGCATTCTTTCATTCGCCCTTGGACTTCCGGCCGCAGAACTTTTCCCGACGGAAGAGTACCGGGAATCGTTAAACCGAGTGTTGAGTACAAACTCACACTCGCTACAATATGGGCCGCCGTTGCAATCCCTCAGAAAACAGATCGTCAAGCTGATGGAGTTGCGGGGCGTGCGCTGCTCGGAAGAACAGGTTTTTCTTACGGCAGGTGCGCAACAGGGAGCACACATGTTAACGCGACTGCTGCTGGATCCGGGCGGCTGCGTAATCACCGAAGAGATGACCTATCCGGGTTTCCAACAAATACTTCAACCTTACTGTCCAAAGGTACTGAGCGTCAGCACGGATCTGAGCACTGGAATGAACGTTGACGAACTCGAGCGTCTGCTCATGTCAGCGGACAGGCCTGCACTTATCTATTCAGTGACTGACGGACACAACCCTTTGTCAGTGAGCATGAGTTTGGAGAAGCGTCAGCAACTGGTCCAGCTTGCGCGCCGCTATCAGGTGCCGATTATTGAAGATGATCCTTACGGCTTTTTATTCTATGAAACGAGATCTCTTCCGCCGCTGCGTGCGTTTGATGACCAATGGGTTTACTACGTGGGAACCTTTTCGAAGATTCTTGCCCCGGGACTTCGCGCCGGATGGATTGTAGTGCCGGAGGATTTGGTCGCGCCGCTCTCTGTCATCAAAGAATCTATAGACATAAATATGGCGCCTCTGACTCAACACGCCATTGCGGACTATCTCACCAGTGGTCATTTGGAAAAGCATCTCGATACACTGCGTCAGGAATACCGTAAACGCCGTGACGCTTTACAGGTTGCTTTGGAGGAATACTTTCCTCCAGATACGATTTGGCAGAGTCCGAAAAGTGGTGTGTTCATCTGGGTGGAGCTGCCGGAAAACGTGGATACAGGCGACTTGTTGAGAGTCGCTATCGACACTGAAAAGGTTGCGTTCATTCCCGGATTCGCTTTTAACACGGCTGCCAAACCTTGCGCCCGAAATACCATGCGTCTCAATTTCTCACATAACTCGGTCGAGCGGATTGCAGCAGGCATGGCGCGATTGGGGCGATGTTTGAAGCGAGATCAAAGAGGAACCGCAAGGACCTCTTAATTCGTATGATGAGAAGCACCGCGGGTAGTGAACAGTTTCGGGTTTAGGCGCACTCCAAATAGACGCGCGCTACACCTTGACCCAGGTTGACAGATCCAAGTAAGTGACAACAACATCAGAAAGGCAAGCACGGAAGAGGCATGATGGCTAGTATTCTACGCGATTTGAAATACGGCATTAGGCTGTTGTTCAAGAATCCGGGGTTCACGATTGTCGTCGTGCTGTCGTTGGCAGTGGGCATCGGCGTCAACGCGACCGTCTTCAGTGTCGCCAATGCGTTTCTCCTGAAAACGCTGCCGGTAGACGATACAACTCAACTGGTCTATTTCTTTGAAGGCACTGCCGAGAATCCAGGTGGCTCGGTTTCCTACATGAACTACATAGACTACCGGGATCAAAACAGTGTCTTTTCAGGTCTCGCGTCTTACAGCCATCAGCCGATTTTTCTGACAACAGGAGCACGCACTGAACGCATTGCCGCAGAGGTGGTAAGCGGCAATTACTTCGCCGTATTGGGTGTCAGGCCCGTCGCTGGGCGCGCCATTCAGGCCTACGACGACGAGCTTGGCAAGCCACAGCTTGTCGCTGTGGTTAGTCAGTCTTTTTGGGAGGCGCGTTTTGACTCCGACCCTCAGGCCATCGGCCAGCAGATCAAGCTCAACAGTCAAAGCTTTACCATCGTTGGCGTCGCTCCGAGGTCTTTTTCCGGCACGTTGGCAGGCATGTCCACGGATGTTTGGGTACCGCTCACGGCTTGGGCAAAAGTCATTGCAATAGCAAGCGAGGGACAAAAAACCCCAGCAGGTCCGACCAAAACGGCCAGTCCCACGAGCGCGAAAACCTCACCAACCAGCAGTCAAGCTCAAGCCACAGCGGCAGCAACGGGCGACAGCGACGAAGCAGGGGAACGTAAAGAAAAGGGAGGAGACAATCGAACCAATCGTGACCACGATTGGTTGACTTTGATCGGCCGCATGAAACCGGATGTTACGGTAGATAGAGCACAGGCTGAGTTGACTGCGGTCGTCAATCGCGTGGAGCAAAGTAGTAGTGAGAAGGAAGAGCCGAAGATAGTGCGGCTGGTCCCAGTTGATAGTTTACGAGCAAGAGCCACCAGCGATAGTTTAACCTTCGCGACTTTGGCGCTGGCCGGCTCGGTCATCGTCCTTTTGATCGCGTGTATCAATGTCGTAAGTCTGGTGCTCTCTCGCGCCACGGTTCGGCGGAACGAGATTGCGATTCGCCTCGCTCTGGGCAGCAGCCGCGGGCGCCTCGTTCGCCAGTTGTTAACGGAGAACATGCTTCTCGCGCTGCTCGGTGGCGTGGCGGGACTGGTCTCATCCATCTGGGCTACCAGGTTGCTGCTGGCCTTTATTCCCGTTAACTACGCACGCTTAATCCCGGACTTCGGTGTAGACAGGTCGGTTGTTGCCCTCACCTTTCTCATGTCTCTTGCGACAAGCATGATTTTCGGTTTGGCACCGGCACTTAATGCTTCGAAGGTTGATCTGACCGACACGATGAAAGAAAGTGGCGGGGGCTCGGGCCGCGGAAAATTGAAGCTGCGAAACCTGCTCGTCGTATTGCAGATCGCGATCTCGGTGGTGATGCTGGTCTCGGCTGGTCTGTTTTTTCGCAGTCTCCAAAAAGGCCAGGCTGCAGGCGATAGTTACAAAAGTGACCGGCTTTTGCTGTTGCCGCTGGCACCGCGTGATTTCGGCTACAACAATATAATCGATAAAACCTATACGCTGGCATTGACTGATCACCTTTCACGCCTGCCGGGTGTCCAGGCTGTGACTTTGGCAGACAATCTACCGTTCGATATGGCGGTGAGCGATTCAGTGGTTTACATCGAAGGGCGCGATCAAAAATATAATGTCAGCACTTCAATCATCGCTCCTCATTACTTTGACACTTTTAATCTCAGGCTACGCGGCCAGGATTTCACAGACAGAGATGACGCCTCCGCGCCACGCGTGGCGATCATTAATGAAACTATGGCGCGATTTTACTGGCCCAATCAGGATGCAATTGGTAAACGCATTCGTACG
>DATKIS010000320.1:0-7195 GCA_035543975.1 Pyrinomonadaceae bacterium | reverse complement strand
CCGGCCTGACCGAAGTCTCTGGATATCCCAAAATGTGGGCAGCGTCAGGCCTGAGCTACCCCCGAATGCTCGACCGCCTGATTGAGCTGGCATTTGAAAGGCATCGCGAGAAGTCAATGAATAAGGCGACGCTTGGATAGGAGTCAGAAGTCAGAATGCAGATCAGGATACAGAACTCAGAATACAGAATTGAGCTGGCTCCCGAACTCTGTCTCATGGGTAGATACTCGAAGAGGATAGGAAAGTCAGCAGACAGAACCCAGAGTACTGAATTCAGGAGCCAGCGCAAATCTCACTTCTGAATTCTGTTTTCTGGTTCGCTACTTTTTCGGCGCTCGGTAGGATTTACGGGACCTCACAACTAGATCCTCACGGGATGTCTTAACCTCGAGCTTGCGCCACTTCCCGTCGTGCGCTCGATTCAGCGGACGATACGCAACCGTATACTGGTGTCCAAGTTCATCGGCGATGTTCGCGAAGGCGTCCCGTAAAGCGGGTCCCCCGGGTGTGGCCACGAACCGTCCCCCACTCTTCTCTGCGAAACTCTTGAGAATGCCCGCGCTTTGTTGGTTCCGGAATCCCTGTCCTTCCGTAGCTGACATATCAACCGTGTAGATTGTCGCTCCGATTGCCAGCGCGCTCTCTAATGCTTTGTCGGAGGATGCGTCGCTATTAGTGTCGAGACCGTCAGACAAGACAACTATTGCCTTACGCTTTTCCTCACGCTCGGCTAACGCCTTAGCTGCGTCAACAATAGCGTCATTGAGCTTGGTCATTCCCTTAGCTCGCATCCCAAAAGCCATGGGCGCCAGGTCCCGACCTCCCGAAAACTCCTGAACCTGCTCAACCTTCGAGTCAAACTTGAAGACCGCCGCCACATCTTCGATTCGGAGCCGGTCAAGAAAGCGAATCGCCGCCGACCGGGCGAGGGAGAGCCGTGTCTCCATGCTGCCGGATGTATCCAGCAACACAACGGATGCGAACGGAGATTCATGCATGCTGAAGCTGGAGATTAATTCCGCGGGCACCTGCTTGCCGTCCTCGAAAATCTTAAAGTCGGACATCTTGAGTCCCGGAACATACTGGCCAGCTTTGTCAGTTACAGTGATATTCAGCACGACCAGTTCAGTGCTGACGCGAACTACATCGTCTTCATCTTGCGCATGAAGAAGGGGAGGACAGAGTGCTAGACAGAACAACACCGGGATGAAAGACAGAAACGTGGGAAGCCTTTGCGGTAGGGGCATTTTGAGATTTCAGGACTAAGGGTTTGGGTTAGGAACGAGAGAGCGAACGATGCGGCTCAGCTCAAGTAAAACATTAGCCCCATCAATAACCGTAGTGGAGATCACGTGTTTGGGCGTCTTCTCAACGTTGACCTTTAACGACGCAGCTACCTCGGCAAACATACAAAGAGCGCCGGTCAAGTCTTTTGGCGGTTGCTCGAGATGGTTGTCATCCTCTGAACCCCCGGCAGCACCGCGAATAGCCTTGGCCAGCTTTTCGGCCTTCTCAAGTTTCTTTAGGTCGTCACGGCCAAGGTAGGACTTTTGCTTAAAGGCCGCATTCATCGCCTCACCTATCACCGAGAGATCGCGGGCCCGATCAAGATTCTGCTGATGTTCCTTTTCCGCCAGCTTTATTGCGCGTCTGGCGCGCATGTCTTCTTCAATACCTGCGGGGGAGTCGCCAGTTGGTTTGTCCCTGTCGGCGGGGAGAATTGGAGTTATCGGAGTTATCGGCTGCGCCGTCTGTGCTGTGGAGTGGGCTGACGCAAACGCAATGAGACCAGCGACCGCGAGAACGCGGGTTAGACTTCCTGCCAGCTTGATTCTGCTTTCAGTCATACTGCGAATACTATTCTTCCAGGTCTCAAACCCTAACGTGGCTCTAGTCCTTATCAGCCTGCCAGCTTAACCCATTCCAGAAGCCGCTCTGGCTTGGATCAATTTCTGGGCTCGCTCTCATCTCTGATGCTCCATGCGCCCGCGCGATAGCCGCTAGCGAGAAAAATTAGATTTAGCTGAGCCAGTACATTAATATTCGTCGCCGTGCCGACTCATCAACGATAACTTGAACCATTGAGTATTTTTGGAGTTTGCTTCGCTCATCAGCTTCAGAACTACTTTAGCTTTGCATGAGTTCTTAGCTCATGGTACTCGGGCAGGGTTATCTGGAGAGTTTAGAAACTCATCGCGCTTCGACGGTGGCCGGCCTACTACTATTGTTTTCGATTCGAGTCGCTCGAGTGGACGCTTTCGGCCCGCAGCCGATGTGTATGCGATGGGCAAATCTGCACCAGTGCTCAACCCGACCAGCCGGGCTGAACCGTAGTCTGAGGCTTTCAGCTCCAACGAATAGCGACCTTCTTGCCCTGGCTCAAGTCCGGCCGGCGTTATGGTAACGAGTCGCTTCTCTGTAGCCGCGTCTTTGCGCCGCTTTAGCTCAAGCGCCACTGTCACTTGTTGTAGCGTCTCAGGTGAAATGTTCTTTACAGTACCGCCCACTACGGTCTTATTTCCCTGGAGCAATGCTTCATCTACCAAAATCAAAGCTTTGGGTGACGGCTGTGCCTGAGCAGCCTCGTTCTGCGCGACTGGGACAGGTGCGGTGGCGGCGTGACGCTGCCGCAAGTATGTGTACCCAGCAAACACGCTAACCGTCACGATAATCGCAGCTACCGCCGCGATAATCTTCAGACCAAACGAGCTCTTCGGCTCAAGGTATAGTTCTTCGTGAAGTGATTCAGTCATGTATTTCAACGCAGTTCATTCAGGTATAACTTTAACGCCAATTAGCCCTATTCAACGCGGCCGGGAGGGGGGCCGCCAGTAATGGTGGTGATTAGGGCCGACAGGAATTCGTCTTCGACAACTCCGGAACTACGAAGCGTAGTCCACTCAGCGCCCGTCGCTCCATCTGTTCTTCCTTCGATCTTCGCATTCACTGAAACATTTGCGCTGTTTCCGTCTATTGGCTGAACTTCAACGGTCAGGGTATAGCGGCCTCGCGTCCAGCCTCGAGCACTTGAGGTGGTGATATCGGCATACCTGCCGAGCTCTGTTTGGGTGATGACCGCGCCCTTGATGAAGGTATAAGGCTGGCTGACTATGATCCCCTCGGCCGGCCGGGACGCTGACTCGTCCACAATCAACTTCCGATCGCGCATGACATCGGTGATCGCTTTCACTATCACGTCGCGTCGGGCAGTGAGCCGGTATGGATTAGGCAGAGGAGGTACTACTGGAGTACGCCCGCCCCCAAAGTCGATTCCCGTGCCTGTGCCGGTAGTCGTCTTGGTGCCATTACTTCCCGCGGTTCCGCTATCGCGGACGCGCTCGCTCGTCTTGTCAACGCCTTTGCCTTGAGCCCACGCGGAAGCGGCACTCAAAGCCAGAATGAGTAGTAAACTTGCTAGCCTAATCATAAGAAACACCTTTTCTGATTAAGGACTGAACGCAAAGATTCAATTGGGGAGATCGACAAAGCGAGAATAGATTAAGGCCTCAGCAATTTCAAGGAGGACTTTTTACAAGTCCACCAACGCTCTTCCAGAAGAGTCGGCTCGCGCTTTCAGTCCGCGGAGCGGACGAGTGAAAGTAGCCCAGCACTTTAGTGCTGGGTAGCCGGTTCTGGCGAGTTTGGAGTCCGTGAAACGGACGACTGATAGACTCCCGGCGATCCAAGACCTTTGTGATTCAGCCGTCCGTTTCACGGACTCGCGTTCTTAGGTCTACCTGATCCCCCTGATGAATCGGTGGGCTACTTTCATTCGTCGGCTTCGCCGACTTTTCGGGCAACGCTAGTCCACAACCAAGCTTTGGTACTGATGCAGTCTTGCGCACTTTAGTTTGTAAGCGGAGCGCAGCCAACCCTGAAACTCTGACCTGCCTGCGCTCGGAGCAGTAATTCCGCCTGTTTTTAACCAAGCTTGCCTACCTGGCTGCCGCAGCGTCTCGCTGTTGCTCCCAGTTCCGCAGCGCCCTGACACCCAGGCCAAAGTCCCTTTCGTTGCTATAAAAATTGTGGGCGCCGTCGTTGCGGGACGGCTCACGCACGTAAAAAAGGTAGTCGGTTTGCGCCGGATTGAGGGCGGCTTCGAGTGAACTCTTACCGGGGGAGGCTACTGGCCCCGGGGGTAAACCGGCGTGGAGTCGCGTGTTATAAGGCGATCTACGTTCGACGTCGCTTTTGTAGACCTTCCCGTCGTTGCGCCACTTTCCTTCCAGTTTCGAAGCGTAAATAACACTTGAATCAACGGCCAATGCCATCTTTATCCGGAGCCGGTTGTAGATTACTGAGGCAATCAGAGGTCGATCTTCGCTGAGCTTCGCCTCCGTCTCGATCAAGGAAGCCACGGTCACCACTTCACGCGCAGTCATACCCATCTTGCCCGCCTGCTGCGACGATTCGGGTTTCCATTCCTTGCGAAAGCGTCTAACCAGAAGCGCAATGACCGCAGCAGGTTTGGTGTCCGGCGGAAAATCGTAAGTATCAGGGAAGAGATAACCCTCAAGATTGGTAGCAACGGGATCGAGGTCGCTAATCAAGCTCACGTTATTCATTAAAGGTAAAGCGGCAGCTGCGTCCGGTAAATGAAGCTCCGGAATCTTGAACATTGCATTGGCAATGTCCCAGCGGGTCCATCCTTCCACGATCGTCAGACGGATTAAGCGCTGCTCACCGGTGCGGAGCCTGGCAAAAACACTCAACGGGGAAATCGGGGACGGAAAGTCATAATCCCCCGCTTTGAGCTGAGAACCGCCGGAAGTGAACTTAAGGTATAGCAGGAAGGGCCACTGGTGTTTGATGATCCCTTCCGCGGCGAGCTTGCTCACCACTGCCGAGGGCGACGATCCTCGCGGAATCTCAACGTAATGTCCCTGCTTCGTGTGCTTAACCGGAGTGTGCAGTTCCCGGTATACCCAGGCAGCGCTACCCGCAGAGATTATCAGCAGGAGCAGAAAGAGAATTAGTAGAATACGCTTCATTGTGTCGCCAGATTATCAGTCGCTTTCAAGGGAACCAACCCACTAGATATGAACTTTGTTCTACTCGTCTTCAGTCACGTTCAAAACCCTCAGCCTTTCCTGCCCTTCAACCAGAAAGTCTCTCAGAATCACCGCCGCGGCTTCGCTGTCAACGAGGTCAGGGAGTTCATCCCGCTTGTGCCCCTTGGCTTGAAGGTCTTCCTCAGCTGCTACGGAACTGAGGCGCTCATCCTGCAGGTAAACTGGAACCTTCAGGGATCGCGCGAAGTTTTCAGCAAGCCGGCGAACTTCCAGTGCCGCATCCCCGTAAGAACCATTTAGCCGGAGCGGTAAACCAATTACCACTGTTTGAGCGTCAAAGCGTTGTATCAGATTATCAACATCGCGAAGCAATTGCTTCCAATTGGTTCGCGGAAGAGCGGCGAGACGGGTTATCGAAATTGAAAGAGCATCAGAAACGGCGATACCGACTCGCTTCTCGCCCAGGTCAATAGCGAGAATCGGGGCGCCAAGTCCGTTATCCTGCACGTCTCGTGTCATAACAATAAGCGAACCAGCACCGCGTTCGAGCGTGCTAAAGATCGCAAAAAGCTTGAGTAAATACCCGGAAAGTTTGGTTGCACCCTTATCTGACCGCCTGTATGATACGACCGGCTTCCGAAAAACGCATGTTGACGATTGGATCTAACGCCACCAGCAAGAGGTAACTAATGTCATTTCGCACTAAGTTTTCACTAATTCTCGTATCCGCCACTTTGGCAGTTTACACAGTCGTGGGAGGCTGGATTTCAACGCGCGCTCAACAGCCGGCTAACAATCCAAACGACCAGCTGCGAATTTTCGAAAGCGTGCTGCAGCATATTCAGAACGATTATGTTGACGACCCCGATATGAACAAGGTCAGAGCTGGGGCTTTACGAGGACTGGCTTATGGACTCGATCCTTACTCGACATATTTGACCCCGGAACAGGTTCGCGATTTTAACGAGAGTGCCAGAAGTAGTCAGGTTGGAATCGGAGCTGAGCTTTCTCAGGTGGCGTCTTTTCTCTATGTCATTGCGCCGATGAAGGGTTCGCCAGCCGATCAGTCTGGTATCCGCGCCGGAGACATCATTGAATACATCGACGGCAAGGCCACGCGTGATATCTCGCTTTATGATGCGAAGCAGCTTTTGAATGGCCCTTCTGGTTCGGAGGTCAAACTCCGAGTGCTCCGAGCTAACGCCAAGCCGCTGACGTTAGCGGTCAAGCGTAGTTCGTTCCGCGCGCCCGCGGCCGAGGCCAGAATTGAGCCAGGCAAGATTGGTGTTCTTCGGGTCAACAGCTTTGCTGCTGGAGAAGCAGCCGACGCCCGTGCCCGCGTAATGGACTTAATTAAGCAAGGTGCGCAAAAGATCGTGGTGGATCTCCGTGGTACGGCAGGTGGTTCAATCGATGAGGCGGTGGCCGTAGCCAATCTCTTCATTAAAGACGGAATGATTGCGCAAACTTCGGGCAGGGAAGGCAAAACCCTGAAGACTTTCGCAGCTGACTCGAAAGCCGCCATCTTTTCGGGTCCGGTGGTGGCGCTGATTGACAGTGGAACCGCTGGCGCTGCTGAAGTAGTTGCGTCGGCTTTGCTGGAGCGCAATCGCGGCGAGGTTGTTGGGGAGAAAAGCTTTGGCGCCGGCGCCGAGCAGCAGCTTTTCACCTTGCGCGGTGGCGACGGATTGCTGCTGACCACAGTTAAGTGGGCATCCGCGAGCGGGAAGTCTTTCCTGGGCGAGGATCGCAGCCATTCTGGCGTGACTCCTTCAGTCGAAGTCAAACGGCCTGAATTGGCTGAGGCCATCGATCCTGACGATTTGACCGGCAATGATGATGATCAGCCGGCGAAACCGCAGAGTGACAAGCCGGAGATTGCGCCGGAAACTGTTGCGCCGAAGCCGGTGGAAGACCTTCAGTTGAAGAAGGCACTCGAAATTCTGCGGGAGAACAAGCCAGTGCAGACGCAGAAGGCAGCCTAAGAGCTCCTGCCTACGGATTTGGATAAAGAGGCCGGGACTAGTTCCCGGCCTTTTCGATTGGTGCGCCCGGCAGGGCGCACTCACTTGGGAGTGAAAGTCTCCTACGAACCCGACAGGGGGAATCGTTAGCCGGACGGCAAGGGTGACCATCGCGAGGTGGAATCTGAAGGAAGCCGCAGGCAAAACGCTGGCTCGACG
>DATKIS010000319.1:0-2096 GCA_035543975.1 Pyrinomonadaceae bacterium | reverse complement strand
GCACTCCAAAGCGGCGTCAAGCCGCCGAATACGAAGCGGCGTCAAGCCGCCGAATACGAAAGCGGCGCCAAGCCGCCGCACTCCAAATTATTGCGGTTTCGGCTGGGTGGCCGGTTGGGCCGTTGGTTGAACGCGCGGCTTGTTGAATGGCGACGTCGCCAACCACTGCGGCATCGTCGGCGCATTCGCCACTCGCAAACCGATTATCAACCCAACTTGCCCGACCGTCTGCGGTCCCGTCCAGTCCCAATCCGGCTTAACGGTATCGCTCGGTGAGTGGTAATCCGTCTCCAGCCATTTTCTGGCGCGGGGGATCCAGGTCGATACGTTGCCGGCGGGACCACCCATCAGCATCAACGCCGGCACTCCCTTTTTCACGAACGCATAATGATCGGAACGCACAAAAGCGTTCTCCTCCGGCATCGGATCCGGCGCCACCGTGTTGCCGGTAGCCGCGGCAACGTCGCTAAACACCGCGCCCAGATCCGAGTGCTCGGCTCCAAACCCGACGATGTTCTTGACTGGTCCGTAAACCTCCGTGCCGATCCCATCGAAGTTAATATCCGCCGCCAACTTCTCCAGCGGCCAGGTCGGATTCTTGACCCAATACTCAGCTCCGTATAACCCATACTCCTCACCGGTAACCGCCAGAAAGATGATGGAACGGTGGGGCCGCGAAGCCGGTTTAGGGAACGCCTTGACGAAGCCTTCGGCGATGGCCAGGATTGTCGCCGTCCCGAGAGCATTGTCCGCCGCGCCGGGATAGATCGTGTTTCCCTCGATCCCATACGCGTCGTAATGAGCGGTATAGACTACGGCCTCCTCTTTCAATTTCGGGTCGGAACCTTCCAGGACGCCGACCACGTTGCTGCCGGTCGCCTCCTCCAATTTGAAGCGTAAAGCGACCGTGGTCGGCTTGCCGAGATCGCGAGACACCATTTCGCCCGTTCTCGTCTTTTCTACAGTCTCGGCGAACGTCATGGGGGAACCGGCAAAGAGTTTCTCCATCGCCGCATCGCTGGCCAGCAGAACGGGGGGAACCCTGGACGTGGGCGCTGGAGCAGAAGCGAGACTGACGCGCCGGCGCGAAAGGTAATTGACGATAGTTGAGAATGGTTGGGCGGGCGTGCCGGCGCCGGTCAGTATTATGCCTGCCGCGCCCTGGCCGAAGATGTTCATCGCTCTCACCTGCTGGTTCGCGGCCCGGCGCCATGCAGCTGCATCTACACCCGGTGGCTGGCCGCTAATGAGGATCACGAGTTTGTCTTTCAAATCAAGACCCGCCAGATCATCGCGCTTCAACTCAGGGGATACTACCCCGTAACCCGCAAAGACCATTCCGCCGGTGGCGTTCACCTGTTCAGACGTGTAGGGCGGAAGCACCACGTAGTCGACGCCGTGTACCAGCGCGACATCGCCAACTTTTATGGACGACTCCGGCAACACCTGCGCAGACCTGAACTTGATCGCCTGCAGGTACGTGCCATTCTCGCCTCCGGGTTTGAGTCCCAACTTGGCGAACTGGTCAGCCAGGTAGCGAGCTGCCTTGTCGCCGCCGGGCTGCGCCGTTCCGCGACCTTCAAACTCTTTTGAACTGAGGGTGGTAGTCACCTGGCGAATTGTTTCAAGGCTGACTTTGGCCGCGGCCTTCTTCTCGTCACTGCTTAGCGTTGGGGTGGCGGCTGTCTTAGTGGAGGTTGCGGCCTGTTGCCATGCGAGCGCGGATGTGGAAAACAGCGCGACGGCCAGTAAAGCAGACAAAAACTGACGCCGAAGGTAAGTATTACTGGAAAGCGATTTCATTCAGGGTGCTCCTAGTGGATCTTGGATAACGGACAAAGAAAGTGTAATACGCAAGGGTCTGGAGAATGTTTAGATATTGGTCACGGGTTTAATACAGAGAATCGAAATTGATGCTGTGGGAAACTGAACACGAGCTTGTTCCCAGCCCGCGGTAGCGGGCGATAGCGTAAGGCCTGGGGTGGAGCGAAGTGGAACCCCAGGTTGAATAACCCAAAGATAGTGTTAGCCGCGGGCAGCGGGCGATAGTCTCTACCGACTTCTCGGCTGTCGCCCGCTGTCGCGGGCTGCAGTCT
>DATKIS010000318.1:0-5173 GCA_035543975.1 Pyrinomonadaceae bacterium | reverse complement strand
CGCCCTTGTTCTTTGCACTATGGCGCTGCAATAAATCCCCAGTATCCCTCCGTTTGAAAGGTGCCCTAATGAAGTTTCGTCAAGCCTTTTTCTGTCTCATCTCCACGCTGGTCTGTTTCTCAGTTCTCGACTCCACCGTTGCCCGGACGCCGCGGCGGAGCGCGGCAAAGAAAGCACGCTCAACTACGCCGCCGCAAACTCCCCGCGACGAAGCACTTTGGAAAAAGGCCCTGGAGCTGCAGCGCAAGTCGATTGTCGTGGACTCCCACAACGACGTGCTGTCGTTCATGACCGATGAGGACTACGACCTGGGGGTTTCGTCGGTTGGCAAGTATCACACCGACATCGCTCGGATGAAGCAGGGCGGGCTGACGGCCGAGTTTTTCTCCGTCTACATTGATCGCAAGTATGCGACCGAAGGCGGCTCAGCCCGGCGCACACTCGATATGATCGACTACACCTATCGCGCGGCTGAACGGTATCCAAACGACCTGATGATGTCTTACTCGTCGTCTGATATCCGGCGAGCCAAGAAGCAAAAGAAGATTGCCGCGCTGATGGGCATCGAAGGCGGACACGCGATTGAAGATTCGTTAGCGGCCCTGCGAGTCTATTACCGGCTGGGAATTCGCTACCTGACGCTCACCCACAACAATACTAACAACTGGGCCGACTCCTGCTGCGACACGGCCAGGCACAATGGTCTCTCGGATTTTGGTAAGGAGGTTGTGCTTGAGATGAACCGGCTCGGGATGCTGGTGGATGTCTCGCACGTTTCCGACAAAACGATGAGCGACGTGTTTGATGTTTCGAAAGCGCCGGTGATCGCTTCACATTCGTCAGCCCGCGCTCTTGGTGACCGTCCGCGGAACATTCCGGACGACCTGTTGCGACGCTTCGCGAAAAACGGCGGCGTAGTGATGGTGAATTTCTATCCTGGCTTTATCGATAAGAACGTAATCGAGGCGTCGAAGGCCCGTGACCTTCGTCTCAAGCCGGAGATCGACGCGCTGAAGGTGCAATACAAGAACGATCCCAAGAAGCTTGCGGAAGAGACTGACAAACTACAGGCAGCAAACCCGCTTCCTGCCACACCCTTGTCGGTCTTAATCGATCACTTTGATCATATTGCGAAGGTGGCGGGAGTTGCGCATGTTGGTATTGGCTCGGACTTTGACGGTGTCGGGAGTTTGCCGGTTGGGATGGAAGACATCTCTAAACTGCCCAGCATCACCTATGAACTGCTGAAACGTGGCTACAGCGAGAAAGATGTGCGCGGAATACTGGGCGAGAACTTTTTGCGGGCGTTTGCCGAAGCTGAGCGGGTTAGCGCGGGTATGTCGAAGTTGGTCAGCGGCGACGGCAGCTTGAAAAGGATAGGGAAATAAGAGCCGTCGATTGCCAGGATAAGTTTGATAGGTAATATAGGACCTATCGCTTTGAGTTTTATGAAGTCAGCCGGAATCTACATCCACATCCCGTTTTGTCGCTCGCGTTGTTCTTACTGCGACTTCGCCACCGGTTTGTTTGAGTCTGCTCTGGCGGAACGCTACGTACTGAATCTGGCTAAGGAGATCAGGTCGTTTCGCGAGGTCGAGACGCCGGAGCCAGTCGACACGATCTTTTTTGGCGGGGGTACGCCATCGCTGCTCACGCCGGATCAGGTTGGGACGATTCTGAATGCTGTAAAAGAACGTTTCGCGGTTGCCGCGCGTGTTGAAGTAACGATGGAGCTGAATCCGGGTACTGTTACTCCGGAAGGCCTTTCAGCATTCCGACAGCTCGGAGTAAACCGCGCGAGTTTTGGCGCGCAGACGTTTGACGATAGTGAACTCGCTCGCCTGGGACGTTCCCACTCGGCGGACGACACGCGCCGTACGTTTCGTTACCTTCGCGACGCGGGTTTCGACAATGTCAGCTTCGATCTGATTGCCGGGCTCCCCGGCCAAACACTGGCCGGATGGCGCCGCAACCTGGACGAGGCTTTCTCGTTGCAGCCCGAGCATCTCTCGTTTTACATGTTGGAAGTGCATGAAGGAACGCCCCTGGCGAAACACATTCGTACTGGTCTGCAACCAAAGCCGGATGAGGATCTCGCCATCGGCATGTACGAGTTGATGTTGGACCGGGCGTCAGAAGCAGGGTACGAGCATTATGAGATTTCCAATCTCTGCCGGCCCGGGTTTGAGTCGCGTCATAACACCAAATACTGGACCGGGGCGCCGTATTATGGGTTTGGTTGTTCCGCGCATTCCTATGATGGAGGCTCCCGTCGCTGGGCCAATGAGCGAGATCCGGTGCGCTACCTTGGAATGATCGAGCGTGACCAGCGGTCGATCGTTAGCGAAACTCAATTGACCGAAACTGACCGGCAGGCGGAAGCGGTGTTTCTGGGGTTGAGGATGATGCAAGGCTTTAGTTTGAGAGACTACGAGCAGCAGTTTGGTGCGGACCTCCGCGTGGGACGCGAAGACGATCTGGCCCGATTCCGCGAAGCGGGCCTGATCGAATGGCATGGTGACCTGCTAAAACTGACGCGCGCCGGCGCGTTGCTTTCAAACGAAGTCTTCTCGGTGTTTGTCTAATTTGGAGTGCGGCGGCTCGACGCCGTTTTGATCCGCGGCCGCTCGACGCCGTTTGATGTATTGCAATTGAACCGCCCGCGTCAGCTACATTGCGGCATATCCGGCGATTGATAGGTTTGCTTGACGGACCCGACGGGTGACCTCGACTCCAAAAAGCGGCGTCAAGCCGCCGCGGACCAAAGCGGCGTCAAGCCGCCGCGGACCAAAGCGGCGTCAAGCCGCCGCGGACCAAAGCGGCGTCAAGCCGCCGCACTCCAAAAAGCGGCGTCAAGCCGCCGCACTCCAAAAGCGTTCCAAGTGTGAAGAGCAATCTAATCATTGCCATTGATGGGCCATCCGGCGCCGGCAAGTCGACGCTCGGCCGGATGCTGGCGCGCGCCCTCAATCTGCTTTACATCGACACCGGTTCAATGTACCGGGCGGTGGCTCTTGCCGTGATGGAATCGAGTGTCAGCGCCACCGACAATATCGCCGTCGGCTCGCTCGCGGCCCGGGTTGACATAGATCTCCAGGGCGATCCCGATTCTCTGAAAGTGACTTTGGAAGGCCGAGATGTGTCTGAGCAGATCCGCACCGAAGAAGTAACTGAGATGTCTTCAATTATCTCGACAATTCCGGCGGTGCGGCGGGCAATGGTGGCGAGACAACGGGAATTGGGAAAGCGGGGCGCGGTGCTTAACGGCCGGGACATTGGCACCGTGGTTTTCCCGGACGCGGATGTTAAGTTTTTCCTGACCGCAGTGCCGGACGAGCGTGCCCAACGGCGCTTTAGTGAGGAGCGGGAGCAGGACCACAGCGCTTCTTTCGAGGCTACGTTTGCGGACATGGTCGAGCGGGATCGGCGCGATTCCACGCGTGAGGATTCACCGCTTAAGGTCGCCGAGGGTGGCATCATTGTGGACTCTACTGGACTATCCATCGATCAAGTGTTTGCCAGGATGATGGCTGTGATTGAGAAGCAGCACGGGGGCGAGGGCATGGTGGCCGGCGAGAGCGGGGTCGAGGGCGATGGGGCCGATGACGCCGGCGATGCGGCTCGGCCGGGTTCCTAGTCCGCCCGTTCCATCAGGAGCTGCGTGATGAAACTTATTGAATTCTCATTCAAGCGGGAACCGAAATGGATGTGGGTGTTCTCGGTGGCGCCGGCGGTTCTCGGGCTGCTGGGCGGGTTGGTTGTTTGGCTGCTTCGGTAAAGGCTAGCTGTCGGATGTCAGATGGCAGATCTGAAAACCAAAAACTGAAAACTGAAAACTGAAAACTGACATCTGATCATGTTCACTGGAATCATTGAAGAGCTAGGCCGCGTTCGAAGTATCGACGCGCGCGGCGATAACGCATACATCGTGATCGCGGCGCAGTTGGTTACCGAAGACACCAAACACGGCGACTCGATTTCGGTCAACGGGGTTTGCCTCACAGCTCTCGACATTCAACCGGATTCGTTTGCCGCTGACGTCTCGCGCGAAACGCTCGAGCGCTCGACCCTTGGCAGACTGAAGCCCGGAACACCGGTAAATCTCGAACGTGCGGTAACTCCGGCAACGCGATTAGGCGGACACATCGTGCAAGGCCACGTCGATGCCCGCGGTACGTTTGTCAGTTCGACCGACCTCGGCGGATCCTGGACCGTGCGCATTGGCTACCCGCCCGACATAGCCCGTTACCTGGTGTTCAAAGGTTCAGTCGCAGTTGAAGGTATTAGCCTCACCATCGCCGAGTTGGCTCCTGACTACTTCGAGATCGCCATCATTCCCAAAACCTGGGAAGTCACAAATTTTTCTCACCTCCAGCCAGGAGACGACGTTAATCTCGAAGTCGATGTTATTGCCAAATACGTCGAGAGTATCCTGGCTGCTCCAAAAAAACCTTGAGTTTGAACCGCAAGGGCGAGGTTTTAGTTGCTGTCCATCGACTCCATGCAAAGAGTAGGCTTTTTGGGTTAACATGGCCCCTCCAGGGGATGTCCAGATGTCGGATGTCGGATGTTAGAGAGTAGCGGTCGGGGGAGCAGGTCTCAGGATCGGATCTCAGTTTTCAGAAACTCCGATCTCAGATTTGAGATCTCAGATCTGAGATTTTAGATCGAAGATTTCGGCTACCCGGCTACAGTTTCAAGAAGAGCCATAGTTTCAAGAAGATGCCATCATTTTAAGAAGCAGTTTTAAGAAGATGCCATTTGCCTCCATTGAAGACGCCGTCGCCGAAATCCGCGAAGGGCGCATGATCATTATCGTTGACGACGAGGATCGCGAGAATGAGGGCGATCTCGTCTGTGCTGCGGAAAAGACCACGCCTGAGATCATAAACTTCATGGCGCGTTATGCGCGCGGCCTGATTTGCCTGCCGCTGACCGAAGAGCGCTGTGATGAGCTGCACCTCACTACCCAGGTGGCGGATAACACTTCATTCCTTGGCACTGCCTTCACAGTTTCAATAGACGCTCGCAAGGGCGTGACTACCGGCATCTCCGTTTCTGATCGCGCTACGACGATTCAGGTTGCCGTTGATCCACAAACCAGGCCACAAGACCTCGCACGACCCGGACACATCTTTCCCTTGCGTGCAAAAAAAGGTGGAGTGCTCGTGCG
>DATKIS010000317.1:0-2078 GCA_035543975.1 Pyrinomonadaceae bacterium | reverse complement strand
TTCTTTAGTTCAATCGACTCGAAATGAGGGATGTAATGCGTGGACTCTATGTCGTTGAAAGCGACATCGTGCTGCTGCACATCGGATGCGCGGAACCGCCGGAGGACATCGTTGGTGCGGTGGTCAAACGCCAGGGACGTTATGGCCGCCGCGGAGGCGGCAGTCCGACCTTGAAGTGCATGGACCTGCGCGGCAACGAGTTCTTTGCGGCGCAGTGCTGGGCAGTGGAGATCCTTGTGCGGTCGCCCGATTACGGGCGGCGGACCGTCAACATTTTCGCCCAGGACCGCAGCCGTGATGGTCTCCGCCCTGTGAGGCGGGGGATCATGGAAGGGTCCTTGGGCGGCCTGGTGAAGTATTACCTCGGAGGTCTCCACCGGGAGCTGACCAGACCGCTCGACTCGGGCCGGATGCGCCGGCTCTTCAACAAGCAAAAGCCCGGTCTTGTCAGGCGTTGCCCAAGGGGGCGGCTGCAGGTCCGCATCAAAACCTTCAGGGCCTGGGTGCGGCGCAATGCAGAGCGCCTCCTGGTGCCGGCCGCCAGGCTGGAGGCTTTCCGTCCCGGCTGTGAGGGCTTGGGGGGCTGGGTCGCACCCGAGCTGGCTATTTCGCCAACTGGGTCGCGCATGCGTCAGGGCTTCGGCGGTCACGACATGATTGCTTCCAAACCAGCGCCGTCGGTGTATCAGCCCGACCCAAAGCGCCTGGTTCCCGGTCACGACTTCAGAGACCCAGACGAAGAAGATGATTCTCTCGGTTTGGGTGCCGACGACTTCTACCCCCGCGACATGGAATTCACGGACTAGTACCTAGGTCCACGGAGAGGCTCACGCCCCCGCCGTGGGCCTCTTTCGTTTCTGGAGTAAACTAAAAGGTATGGCAATCTATTCCACACCGGCGATTATTATTGGCCGCCATAACTTTGGCGAGGCCGATAGGGTAATGGTGCTGCTGACGCCCGACCGCGGCGTGATCCGCGGGGTAGCCAAAGGGGTACGGCGCATTAAAAGTCGCCTGGCCGGCCACCTGGAACTTTTCTGTCACAGTGAACTTATGCTGGCCGAAGGCCGTAGCATGGACACCATAACCGGAGCGCGGCTGGTGCATCATCCCCCCACATCCGATGACTACGAGCGGATGCGGCTGGCTTACTTATTTGCCGAGATGGTTAACCGGCTCAGTATTAATGAGGAGCCCCATCCCGGTATGTTCGATTTGGTTCGGGAATCGTTCTTGGGTCTTGTTGATGCCGATCCGGTACTGGAGCTGTGGTTTAAGCTTCGGCTGCTCGACCGCCTGGGGTATCGGCCGGAGCTTGGCGCCTGTATTATTTGCAGCACCGCCGATCCGGCCCGTGAGTATCTGTTTAATGCTGAGCTGGGCGGTATTGTTGACCAGGGGTGCAGTACGCCCGGCAACCATGTTCTCAGCCAGACCCAGATCAAACTCTGGCGTCTCATGCTGGACCACAGCCTACGTGACGTCCGCCGGGTGGAGCAGGCGGACGCGCTTTCTACCGCAACGCTTCCCGTTTGTAACGCGTTCTATGACTATACCTTTGGCAAGCGTTTTCGTTCGGCTGAGGTGCTAAGCTGAACCAAGCCACAGGGCTTGTACTATTCTATTATTATGGTAAATTAATAGCGGCAAATTCCCCCAACTATAGGAATGAGTTCCGCATGAGTCTGCAGATTCGTAGAGCAGTCGGATTGTCAATCAACCGGAAAACTGCTGATCCTGGCCACCACAAGGCCGATGACGAGGCGGTTAGTGAGCGTCGCCTGAGCCGGAACTGGTTCTGGTGGATCCTTCCCGTGTTTCCGCTGTACGCGACGGCACTCATATTGCTCAGCTCGTCCATCGGGATGGTCGCAACGCTGGTGGGTGCCGCGATTGACCTGGTTGCCATATTCGCGTACTTTCTGCTGTGGGCTTTCTGGATTCCCCGGGGTCGCCGGCTTGTGCCTCTCATGGTTGTCCTCATCTTCTTCCTCGTTGTCGCCTTGGCGGCGTTCGGAGCGGGATGGATCGAGGGACAGCTGGTATAGGCCGCATCCGCGGCTTGACCAAAACAGCCG
>DATKIS010000316.1:0-11659 GCA_035543975.1 Pyrinomonadaceae bacterium | reverse complement strand
GTTCTTCTCGGGCGGTTCCAACACGCTGCGCGGCTTTAATTTCGAGGAGGCCGGTCCACGGCAAGTCGTCATGCCAGTGGGGCCCTTCCTGGATCAAGACAAGAAGCAGGTGTTCTTGAATCCGTTTTCAGTGCCCGTAGGCGGCAACGCACTGGCGATAGTAAACCTGGAAGCGCGCATTCCCATGACGAGATCCTTGCAAGTAGTGCCCTTTTACGATGGTGGCAATGTCTTCCGCCGCGTCGGCGATCTATTTCGCAAGCGAGATGAGACGCCATTGCCGGTAGGAGACTTGATCGCCGCTATCAATGCCGCGAACCTGCGGGCCCACTGGATCAATACCCTCGGTCTGGGGTTGAGAATTCAAACGCCATTTGGCGGCGCCCTGGCCATCGATTATGGGTTCATGCTAAATCCGCCGGAGTTTTTGATTCCCCAACGTGGGCCAACCGGCAGGGCAGACGACTTCAACGGGACGCCGGCGATATATCGACTCCAGCGAACGCAGGTGCACTTTAGGTTTACGCAGGCGTTCTAGAACCAAGAGGCAGGAGCAGGAGGCAGGAGGCAGATGCGGAAGATGGAACGAAGTGGGCAGGGGGCAGTGGGCAGTGGGCAGCAAGAGACTGGTTCGGTGCGGCCGAGGCTCCAGTTCCATTTGCCGTCTGCCATCAACTGCCGCTTGTTCCGGCCGTCTGCCGTCCGCAGCCTGCTCCTATCGTCTGGCGTCTGCCGCTTACTTCTACCGAACGCTGTCTGCCGTGTGCTCGCGCTTTTCCTGCTGCTCACTGCTCACTGGTCACTGCTCACTGCCTCGGCCCGCGCTCAGGAAGTCGTCGACAAAATGGTAGCGACGGTGAATGCCGGCATGATCCCGGAATGTGCCGATGTGTGCCTGATTACCTATTCTGACCTTCGCTGGCAACTGGCGTTGGAGCCCAACACTCCCCTGGATAATCCTTCATCGGCCGATCTCAATCACGCTCTGAGCTTGCTGATCGACCAACGACTTATCCTTCAGGAGGCAGAAAAGCTTCCCACCATCGCGCCCACACCCCGGGAGATTGAAGACGCCGGCAATGAATTTGTGAAGGAGTTTCTCCAGCGAGCCTCGCTTTCGCTGCCTGAATTCCAGCAACGACTGCGTAAGGTGGGTCTGACCGGAGACAGGTTCAATCTGATCATGACGCAGCGTCTGAAGATTGAGAAGTATCTGGATTTCCGTTTTCGCAACTTCGTAGTCATCACCCAGCAGGAAATTGCTGACTACTACCGGGATGTCTATGTCCCTCGCCTTAAGGCGCGTGGCACCGGTCAAATCCTCCCGACACTCGAACAAGCGCGTCCCGAGATTGAAATGTTCCTGAAGGAAGCAAAGATCGAGTCTGACACGGATTCTTTCCTGGACAGCGCCCGCGAACGCGCCGAAATCGTGACGCTGAGTTCTGTCTAGGTCCAAAGTCCAAAGTTCGGACGCTAAAGTGTAGTAGGAGGTCGTTGCAGGCAACCTACCGACGCCCGGAGGATTCCACTTTGGACTTTGGACTTTGGACTTTGGACTTTGGACTTTGGACTTTGGACTTTGGACTTTGGACACGCGGTATCCGCGGCTTCCGTCGTGCTATCATTGTGCTATCAGAAAGGTAACCACGAATGTCCCAAGTGCTTATTCGAGATCTCGACCCCGAAGTGATTGAACATCTGAAGCAACGAGCGGCCAAACATGGAAGGTCGTTGCAGGCGGAGTTGAAATCCATTTTGGAACAGACAGCGCGTCACCAAGCCGTTGATTATCGAGCGGAGGCGGCCAGTTTGCGTCGACGGTTGGGTGGACGGAAGTTCTCTGATAGTGGAGTACTGCAAGCTCGCGATCGCAGGCGCTGAATGCCCTTCGTCATCGATGCAAGTGTGGCGATGAAATGGTACCTGGCGGAGATCTATCAAACTGAGGCTATCCTCGTCCTGGACAGCGATGAAATTCTATTCGCACCCGACCTTCTGCTGTCAGAGGTTGGAAACATAATCTGGAAAAAGGTTCGTCTTAAGGAACTATCGAACAAGGAAGGGCTGGCCCTCATTACCTCCTTTTCGAGAGTAAGTGAAAGAGTTCAGATAATTCCTTCGAGTTCGCTGCTAGAGCCCGCTTTTGAGATTGCCACCGCATATGATCGTACCGTCTACGATGCGATGTACATGAGCCTGGCGGTCGCCCACAGCTGCCGACTCCTCACCGCTGATCGTCGGCTGTTCAATTCCCTGGTTCAAACTCGCCTGGCTGGAAATCTAAGGTGGATTGGCGACGTGAGTCTTTAGTCGAACGGGCGTCCAAAGGTTCCCAAGAGTCCAAGGTCCAAAGTTCGGAAGCTAAGCGCAGTAGGAAGAGCTTTACAGGCAACCAACCGACGCCCTGAATATCCGACTTTGGACTTTGGACTTTGGACTTTGGACTTTGGACTTTGGACTTTGGACTTTGGACTTTGGACTTTGGACTTTGGACTTTGGACTTCCTACGCCGGCTGTCGGATGTAAGAGCGGAGGGCCGGAGGCGTGGCTTTCCTCATTAGCGCGGCCTTGGCTGTCCACTCCATTGAGCGGCTTAGTTCAACCAGAAATCTGGTCTCGCCGGATTCCAACAAAGCCACTGCCTCGCCGTTGTGGTAGAGAATCCGGTTCGACGTGAAGGCAGTGATGCGGCCACCCGGAGTGATAATGCCTACCAGGTTCAGCGGATCGGCGGCGCTCACCGAAACCATGCTCTCCGTATTTCCCGGCAGTCCAAGTTTGAAGGATGGGTCGGTGGCAGCCTCTTCCGCCATTTGAGCAGGGGAACGGATGCCAAAGTCCTGCGAACCGGTGCGGGCCCGGCGGATTGCCCGCATCATCCCCACAGCTTCGGGCAGCGCGAATTGCTCGCCGGAAATCCCAGCAACAAAACGGCCACCGCGAATCTCACCGCGCGCTTCCAGGCGATGGTAGATACGCAACAGCACTCGCCAGGGAATGGCGATGCCTTCGCGCTCGAGCAGTCGCTTGAAGACCACGCCATAGCGCTTGAGGAGAATACGGGCGATCTCCTCGGCAGCTTCGGCGTCAGCGGCTCCTGAAGAAAAGCCCTCCTTTGTGGTCGGGCTACTGCCCCGTGCAGCCACGCCGCGCTCCCGCGAAGCAGTGTCTGCTGTGGTTGCTGGGTCACGTTTGAGGAGTGACCAACGGCCGGCACTAGCCATTTCGTAGACTGGCTGTCGATGCTTACGCCGCGCTGCTGCCTGGGTCTTCCTACTGGATGGTGTTAGCAGCGCCCGCAGGCCGGCGAAGCTGTCGGAAACAACCAGCCCGTTGGCTACCAACTCGCCGAGCGCTTCCTCAACCTGGGCGCGCAAAAGTTTTGTGCTTTCGACACTGTCAGTGAAGAAGGAGGCGCCCCGTGTTTTCAAATACTCGTGGACGGTGCTGGTAGTCGTTGAGAATTCTGCTTCGTTGAGCGAAGGTTGCGGGAAGACCGAATTCCAGATCGCGAAGTTCTTACGCTGCAGCAGCGCGATGGGTGTGTTGCGCACCGGAGCTGCGCCGCGAACTCTCTCGACCCCGTTTTCCGCAGCCGCCAAACGCGCTGCGGCCGTCGAAACCGGCGGCGTTAGTCTCGCCCAGACGATTTCGCCTGAGAGGCAGAGGGCATCGAGCCACGCTGGATCGTATTCCGCCAGACGGCTCGGCAGCAGTTCACCTTCCCATGAAGCCGCAGGCGCTTCGAAGCCCTCGAGCTGTTCAATTATGGCGCGCACACTCTCGGGGCCTTCCATCTGGTGCTCCGGAGCGAGCTTTTGCCAGGCCAGCAGGTAACGGATGAAATCCGACGTGGCCACTGGCTCGATCTCCTGCCGCAAGCGGTTCAAGGTGTAACTGTGAATGCGAGCGAGCAGCCGGCGGGCACACCATTCAGTTTCCGTAGTGGCGGGCGTAAACTGGCCACGAATTACAAAGCCTTCGGCTTCCAGTCTCAATAGACCGCCTTCAATTTCGTTTGTGGTGAGACCGAAGGAGGAGGCGAGCGCGGCTACCGTTGCCGGACCCAGGCCTTCAAGTCTTCCCCGCAGTGTTTCCACCAGCGCGTCTTCAAATGTCCAAGTGACCTGGGCGAAGCTCTCGGGCGCGACGATCGGCGGTCTGAGCGTTGCGCCTGGGTAGATGGCCTGCAATTGGGGAAGCCGTTCCGCGGCGACCCAGAGCCTGCGGGTCGCGGCTGGCTCGCCGGCATAAGTCGCACTGGCGCCTTCCTGGGGAGGACTCACTGCCGGAGGGCCTGCGGTCCCAGGGTAAAGCACCGCGGCCCGTCGGTCGTTCTTGAGTTCAGTGAAGTAGGCTTGCCAATCGTCGCCTTCATCGGTGGTGACAAAGCCCAGCTCGACCAAAGCGTCGTGGAGTTCATCGGCATTCTCCACTCGTGGCCAAACCTCATCGCGCACACGATCAATCGCGCCCTGGTCTAACTTGCCCATGTCCTGCGCGGTTTGCGGGTCGAGCCAGCGGCGCTGGAAGACGGCGCGGGTGCGGCGTTCTTCAAGCGGTGCATCGTCGAGAAAGGCGTAGGGACGAGCGTTGAGTATTTCCTGCGCCAGCGGCGACGCTTCGATCACATCGCGGGCAAAGAGGTGTTTCTCGTTGCGTTCGATTGCCGCCAGTAGCTTTTCGAGACTGGCCACGTCCATGGCCTCTTCCAGACAGTCTTTGACGGTTTGATCCACCAGCGGGTGCTGGGGGATCTCGCGTTCGCCGCCGCCAAGGTTTTCCTGACAGGCCACCTGGTCGGGGAATATCGCAGTCAACAAATCTTCCGCATCCATGCGTTGCAACTGGGCGGGAATCTTCTTGCCGCCCCGGCGTCGCAAGACGGCGAGCGATCGGGTCACGTTCCAGCGCCAGCGAATATTCCACATCGGCGCGTCCAGAAGTGCCTGACACAAGAGCTGGCGAACTGTTTTCGAGTTGAGATAGTGAAACACATCCTCGAGCGGAAAACTGTGGGTAGGTCCGAGCGAAAGCACGATTGCGTCCTCAGTCGCGGCGGCTTGCAGCTCAAAATTAAACTTACGGCAGAAGCGTTTGCGCAGTGCCAATCCCCAGGCGCGGTTGAGTCGACTGCCGAAGGGTGAATGCAGGACTAGCTGCATGCTGCCGGTGTCGTCGAAGAAACGTTCGAGCACCAGGTTGTCTTGGGAAGGCATCACCCCCAGCACCATCTTGGCGCCGGCTAGATACTCAACAATCTGTTCGGCCGCCGCCCGCGAGACGCCGACATCTTCGGTTAGGAAGTTCATGGCTGGTTCGAGGTTGAGCCGGCCAGCAGTGCTCGCGTGGCCGGGTGGCTGTGGCTCGCCGACTTCGCTAATACAGCTGGCGTTGTCGCTAGACGCGCCTGACCCCCCGCTTACGCAGGGGGTTCTCACAGGGAGGTCAATGGCGTCAACAGGCCCGCCGCCTAGGGAAGGGGTGCTGCCCAGCTCAACGCGATTCGTGACGTCTACGCGGAGCCTGGCCACCGACACGGAAAGCTCGTGCGTACGGGAGGGTGCTTCGCCCAGCCAAAATGGAATGGATGGCGGCTGGCCGTGAGCATCTTCGACGCGCACCTTACCTTGCTCGACCCTGAGCACGCGCCACGAAGCATTACCCAGCTGGAAGATGTCTCCCTGCAAACTCTCAATCGCGAAGTCTTCGTTGACCGAACCAATAACCAGCTCACTGGGTTCGAGTACCACCGCATAATCCGCCGTGTCAGGAATCGCGCCGCCCGAGGTGATGGCGGAGATTCGCGCGTTGCGGCGCCCTCGCAAGCGTTGATTGACCGCATCGTGATGAAGGTAGGCCGAGCGCCGGCCGCGCTTGGTCGAGAAGCCTTCCGCCAGCATGCGGATAACCGAATCAAAACTCTCACGTGACAGATTGCGATACGGATAAGCGCGCCTGACCATTTGAAACAAGCGGTCTTCGGTCCATTCTTCCGCCGCTGAGGCGGCAACGATCTGCTGCGCCAGAATGTCGAGTGGCAGTTCCGGAAGTTCCAAACGATCCAGCTCGCCACGTCTCACCGAATCGATAATCGCAGCGCACTCAACCAACTCGTCACGCGAAAGCGGAAAGATTCTGCCTTTAGGAAACCCTTCAACTGTGTGGTTAGAACGCCCGACCCGTTGCAGAAAACTGGCGATAGACCGGGTGGTGCTCACCTGGCAAACGAGATTCACGTCGCCGATATCGATGCCTAGCTCGAGCGAGGCAGTCGCGACCAGGGCAGTAAGCTCACCGGCTTTAAGCCGCTGTTCCGCAACGAGTCGTTGCTCGCGCGCCAGACTGCCATGATGGGCCGCAATGTTTTCATCGCCGATGCGTGAACCCAGATGCCGGGCCACACGCTCGGCCAGCCGGCGCGTGTTCACAAAGACCAGGGTCGTTTTGTGCTGCCGTATTAGTTGAGCCAGGCGGTCATAGAGTTCTTCCCAAACTTCGCCGGACATCACCGCCTGGAGGGGTGAATCGGGGAGTTCAATAGCCAGATCCAGCCGGCGACTATGGCCGCTATCGATGATGGCGCAGTCCGGAATGTTATCGGCGTTGATATTTGCGTTGCCGACCAGAAAGCGGGCCACCTCTTCGATTGGCCGCTGCGTGGCAGACAGACCAATGCGAACCAGCTTTCGATTGCAGCTTTCGGTTTCGGTTGTCTGACACACTTCAGTTTGTCGTTCGCGGCCATAAAGCTCTCCCTGGACAACCTCTGGATCCACCGGAGCCGCCGCCTCGATCTCCGCATGTTGGCGAATAAGCTCCTCGAGGCGTTCGATCGACAGCGCCAGATGCGACCCGCGTTTGTCACCGACGACAGCGTGAATTTCGTCGACGATGAGGGTTCGCGCAGTCTCGAGCATCCGGCGGCCGCCTTCACTGGTCAGCAAAATGTAGAGTGACTCGGGAGTAGTTACGATGATATGCGGCGGCCGTTTGGTCATGGCCGTCCGTTCCGACGCCGGTGTGTCTCCAGTTCTGACAAACGTCCGGATATTTACGTCAGGCAGACCCATGGCCCGCAGTTCTTCCTGGATGCCGGCGAGGGGGATTTGCAGGTTACGCTGAATATCGTTGCTAAGTGCCTTTAATGGGGAAACGTAAACGACGTGAGTTGTGTCATCGAGTTTCCCTGCCACGCCGAGACGAACAAGGTCGTCGATGGCGGCGAGAAAAGCAGCCAGCGTCTTACCTGAACCCGTGGGCGCCGCGATCAGAGTGTTCCGCTGCTGTTTGATGGCCGGCCAGGCCTGCTGCTGCGGTGGAGTGGCCGAGGGAAAGCTCTTCGCAAACCAGCGCGCTACCGCCGGATGAAATATTTCTAGGTTCATAGGGACGAGAATTATACTCCGTGAGACACAAAATGCCATAGCTGGGCCGCGAGCCCAGCCATGAAACAAACTAATCGTTGTTCATGAAACGAACGAACGCTTTTCTCATGGGGTGACAGCCCAGCTCTGTGACCCTTTCAGGGTCAAGATACAATTGCCTTCTGGTCCGGGGGTGTCGCTCCGCTCAACCCCCGGCTACTTTCTCGCAGCCCTACGGGCTGCCTCGGTGTCATATCGTCTATGTAGCTTCAAGACTCGCAGAGCGCCTTGAGTCGATCCAGCGCACCTGCCCAGGCGGCCCGCAGGCTGTCAGCCTCGGCGCGGGTTTGGATTCGGGTGTGATTAACGAGTAGGCCGGTCTTGCCCTTCCCTTTGTCTTGAAACTGTATGTCCACTTGCGTCGGGGCGGAGAAACCGCCGTTCTCAAATGTCATGCGGATGTCTTTGTTTTCCCTTACTCGCAGAAAACTGCCTTTGTCTCCGTCCTTGTTTTCATAAGTGCTCCCATCTTTAACGTCTGCCTTCGTCCCCGCCCCAAACCACCTACTGAGATCCGCTGCATTTGCACAAGCCTTAAAAACGTCTGCTGGCGGCGCACTGATAGTTTTGGTTGAGCAGATGAAATATCCCTCGAGTAGTCCGTCCTTCTTGCGAACGTCGTGGTGCCTTTCGTACTCGACGGCGATGGTGGTGCACCACCAGGGATCCAGTTTTAGCGCGTTGAGACGGGTGTTGATTTCGCGCCGGCCCAGCTTCAGTCCATCGAGCTTGTCCAGTTCAGCGAACCACTGATCGAGCGTCTTTCCCGTCGCTGCCTTCGCCCCTTCGTTGGTTACTGGTTGTTCTGCTTTGAGGGTGTTGTTCATGATTGATTAGCTCCTTCTGTTTTCATCCGCAGATTCCACAGATTATGAAGAGGGTTAAATTCAAAAGTGTTTTTAAAGTTGAGAAGGTTTGGTTCGAATCTGTGTTATCAGCGTAATCTGTGGAGAGCTTTTCAGCGCCAGACGCCTATGATGGCTCCCATAACGGTGAAGGCCACGGTCATGTAGCTGCCGTTGATTATGATGTACGCCCACGATTTGTTCTCAAACAAACCGATAATCGCAACAGCCATCGCTACCCAGCCCACACCGGCTAAGGCGCCCGCAGCCAGGCCCCACGTCAGGTTAGTGGTTGGTCCGGCGAGAAACATCGCGAGATTCAAGGCCATCACCAGCGAGAATACAAACGACCAGCCAAACATCCTGGCCTTGCTAAACGATTGAACGTCGGCGTCGGTGAAATTGTTAGCACGCATCCACGCCTTGCCAAAGAGCATGGGCGAATACCAAAGACCGCCGAGAATGAAAGTTGAAAGCGCGGCGACCAGCACGGCCAGATAATTGATTGATGAAAAATCCACGGTAGTTCCTCCCGATCAGAATTTGTCGAGGGAGGAGTCTAAGTGGGCTCGGAAGTCATGTATTGTAAAAAATTAACCTCGATGCCGTCTTCCTGTTCGCGGTGCAGGAAGAGGTTGAGGCCCAGAGTCATATGGAGAACAAGACGATCCACGAAAGCACACTAAATAACTCGATACGGGAGTCCTTTTCGTGCGACTTCGCGTGATTTGTGGATTGCCTCTAGTTTTTCATCAGCCGCTGGAGTCTGCGACGGCCTAATCTGTGAATGGACGTGAGCAACTTAGGCAATCGGGATGTAGTTAACGTAATCGCCTCGTTTGGCGAGGTAAGCGGAAGGGTTCAGTCCGGAGAATGCTTGAAACTCATGAATGAAATGTGCCTGGTCGTAGTAGCCGCAGTCGGAGGCAATGGCTGCCCATTCAACCTGCTTTTGTTCCTCGATCAGGTTGACCACCTTCTGAAACTTGCAGACGCGTGCAAAACTCTTGGGGCGTAACCCGACAACTCTCTCGAATTGCGAGATCAGGTGCTTCTGGGTGATCCCGATGGTATTGGCCAAGTCGCGGATAGCTAGAAACTGTGGCGAGTGTTGTAGCTGATGTATGGCAAACGTAACCAACCGGTTGGCCTCGAGCGAGCGTTTGGCCAGACGCAACAAGATAGATTCCAGCTTCAGCAACCTCTCATCACGCGACTCCAGCTCCAGCAGTTGGGTGCGAATCTCGTCAACCAGGCTGCCCCAGATTAGGTCCAACTCGGTGACGGACTCAGTCAGCTCTGAAATGGGAAAACCGAAGAAAGGGTACGCGCCGCCCGGTCGGAAGCGGATGCCAATCATTGATTGGTTTCTGGCAGCGCCGATGACGATGTAGCGGGTTCGCTCTCCTGAAACCCAAGCTTTTGAGACAGTGCGGAAATTCTCTGAGGCCTCGTCGGCAAAGATGTTCTTCGGGGTAGGATCCAGATCGAAGATTAGTTCAATCGCCCCGTCCGGCAGAATTTTTTCGCGTGAATAGTCGGCTACAAAACCCTCGACCAGCCAGATGTTCTCGACAAACTGTGAGAGCGGCGGCTGAGGGAAGTGTAGTTTGTGAATCATTGGGGGGATAGGTCCGATAAGTCATCCAGGTCCTATTGGACCTATTCAAACTGTTTCTTGAAACCCTCGAACTGTTCTTTCAGCGCCAGCACCTCGCCTCGCAGCCTGTCCACTTCAGCTTCGAGCGTTGTCATCCGGTCATTACTGATGTCGCCGCGGCCGCGGCTGCGGGCCGGAGCTTCTTCAAAAACTGTGTCGATTGAAACTTCGCCGGACAGTAAGTGGGCAAAGCGCGCCTCCTTTTGCCCGGGCTGACGCGGCAATCGGGTAACCAGCGGATCCGGCTCGCGCGTGATCAGTGAATTGAGGGTAGACTCAACTTCTTCCAGCCCGGAAAACTCATAAAGCCGAAAGCCGCGGGTCGCCAACTCACCGGGTGTCTGCGGTCCACGCAGCAACAGGACACACATCAGCGCCAGTTCCGGCGCGCTCAGATGCATTACTTCGGGCAGCACGTGCTTGTATTTTGGCACCCGACTGGTGCTGCCATAGAACACGTAGGCGAGGTTCTTCTCGCGCAGAGTTTCGAGGGCCTGGGCGACGGCTGTCTCGTCGTAGGAAGTTACCGGGGTGCGATTGTTCTTTTGATTACACGCGAGCGTAAGCGAGTTTAAGGTTAACGGATAGTATTCCGGCGTAGTTACCTGTTTCTCAACCAGCGAGCCCAGGACCCGCGCTTCGATTTCATTTAATACTGTCGCCAATGCTGTTTTCCTTTACCGATTTAATCTCAGCAGATAGTTCTTCATTTACAAAGAATCGTAACGCAAACCGCTAGTTTGCGGAAACGGAGGATGCGCGGGAAACAGCACTATCCACGAACTACACGAAGCGGCGCGAAACTAGAGACTAGCGTTCGTGACGGTTCGTGAACCTTCGTCGATCGGCTGCTACATGTCTTTCGCGCAGCGGAAGCCCGAGGTCATCCAGCGTTCGTGGGCGTGGAAAAAATTGCGGTAGGTGGAGCGGATGTGAGCTTGCGGAGTCGCAAAGGAGCCGCCGCGCAAGACCTTTTGGTTAACAAACCATTTGTCGTTGTATTCGTCAAACTCCGATTTGAATCCGGGGTAGGGCACGTAATCGGAGGTCGTCCACTCCCAAACATCCCCAATCAGTTGCTGGCAACCGTAGCTGTTTGCTCCGGCCGGGAAGGCGCCGATGGCGGCAGGCAACCAAAGTCCATTCTCGAATAGATTTGCTTTCGTGTCTTCGACCCGGTCGTTACCCCAGGGAAAAGCTGTCCGATTCCCAGTGGCCGAATCGAAAGTCGCAGCTTTCTCCCACTCAGCTTCAGTGGGCAGGCGCTTTCCCGCCCACTTCGCAAATGCCGAGGCCTCGAAGAAACTAACGTGGCAAACGGGCTCGGCGGCTTTGGCGGACGCTGAATGCAATCCGGTAAAGTCTCGAATCATCCATTCGCCATCGTGAAACTCCCAATACATCGGGGCCAGCCAATGTTCACGATTAACAACCTCCCAGCCCGCTGAGAACCACCAACGAAAATCCTGGTAGCCATTGGCGCGCATAAATTCGAAGTAGTCGCCATTCGTAACCAGGGCGCGATCGAGAGCGTAGTCTGGCATAAAGACCTGATGGGCAGGCTTTTCATTATCAAAGGCAAACTCTTTGGAGTGCGGCGGCCTGGCGCCGCTTTGGCCGTCTTCCGCTAAAGTCGACGGGCGCTGCTTTGCGTCAAGTCCCAGCCAAAACAGCCCGCCCTCGATTTCCGCCATCCCCTCAACCCTGGTGGTAACGATCGGCGC
>DATKIS010000315.1:0-8886 GCA_035543975.1 Pyrinomonadaceae bacterium | reverse complement strand
AAGCCCGAAACCTTTAGAAACGGTTAAGAGACTTAAGTTCTTTCGCAGGCCCCTTGGGCTAAACAGCCGCGGTGGTGAATCAGCCTTGGGGGCTATTTCAGTACGCCGGGAAATCATGGCAGCTTGTCACGTCACGGACTCCGCTAAAAAAGTCTTTTGAGCAAAGCCAATGCTACCTGGCTTGTCTTGATCCGCGTGAATTCGCGTTCATCCGCGGCTGATTGTTTCTGAAACTATGCGACAACGACTCGGAATCATCGTAACCATCCTGCTGGTGTTGGGCGTCCTGGTCGCCGTCAACTCCCTTGGTTACGTCAGTGAAGACAAGAAGCAGGACACGGAGCTGGCGCCCAACAGATCCACGTATCACGCCGGGCCTACCGGCACGCGCGCTTTCTACGAACTGCTGAGTGAATCCGGTTACAAGGTGATGCGTTGGCGAGAAAACCCGGAGAAGCTTCCGGGTGACAGCGGCAAGCAGGTGAAGACTTTCGTCATCATCGGACATACTCCTGTGGCAGTGGAAGAGGACGAGGCCAGGAGTTTACTGCTCTGGGTAGAACGTGGCGGGCGGCTGGTACTTATTGATCGCCGGCCGGAAACTTCTCTTTTACCATCTTCTGGGAATTGGATTGTCAACACGGAGTTTCGTAAGTATCCAGGCTTCAGCATCGACCCGGCAAATAAAGCGCAAATGACCGAGGGAGTTACACCACTCCACCCAACGCAGCCAACTGTTCTTACTCGGAATGTGGATTCGGTGCTGCCGTCGAAATTTTTTGCTGAGATCAAGTTTTCCGCACCGAGCCAGGTTGCCACTCAGAAACCTAATGCGACACCAAAACCGCCGGGTGGTGAAGGTGATGATCCACCGCCGCCACAACCAAATCCAAACACCGCTAATCCTAATTCGCCGGCGCCGGTCGTTCACCTGACCGCTGCCGATGCCATCGTGCTGCTCGATTATCCCCACGGCCTCGGCCGGATCGTAGTGCTCAGTGATCCTTTCATCGTCGCCAATGGCGGGATCGCAATGAAAGACAACCTGCAACTGGCAATCAATCTAGTCTCCGGTTCAGACGGCGTAATCGCTTTCGACGAATTTCACCAGGGACGCGGCATCACCGGTAATGCCTTTGCGAGTTACTTTGCCGGCACTCCTATTCTGGCGATCAGCGGACAGATACTGCTGCTAATCATTCTGATGGTGTGGACCCGCGGACGCCGGTTTGCTCGTCCGCTGCCGTTGCCGGTGGTTGACCGCCGGTCGAGTCTGGAATTTGTGGCCTCAATGGCTGAACTGCAACAACGCGCCGGGGCTTTCGACCTGGCAATTGAAAATGTATATTCGCGCACCCGGAGAGTACTCGCTCGATACGCGGGCGTGGATTACAACAGCCCCCGTTCCGATATTGCACGGCGAGTTGCCGATCGCTCCCGGCTGGATGCGCATCAACTGGAAACTTTGATGCGACAATCGGAAGAGGCGATTAATAGCGGGACTATCAGCGAACGACAATCGATCCAGCTGGTGACGCGACTGCGCGAGGTTGAGGCCAGTTTGGGCCTGCGCATGCGGTCGCGAGACGTGAAGCAAACGGCGCAGAACATTTGACGAAAGCTGCGCTTAGTACTTTGATGGTGACTTTAATTCCGGTAACCCTGAGAAATGACCTTTGGCAAGGCGCCTTTATTAGTCCGCAGCGGGCGAGTGATATTAGCCAGCGTTCACTGCTGGCGTGGGGAGCACAAGTAGCTTTGCTCGAAAAGTCGGCGAAGCCGACGAATGAAAGTAGCCCACCGATTCATCGGTGGGATCAGGTAGACCTGAGAACGCAAGTCCGTGAAGCGGACGACTGAATTGCAAGGTTGTGGATCGCCACTAGTTTATCAGTCGTCCGCTTCACGGACTCCAACCTCGCTGGACGGACCCCACCCAGCACTGAAGTGCTGGGCTACTTTCACTCGTCCGCTTCGCGGACTCAAGCGAGAGCCGACTTTTGGGCCAAACTATCGCAAGTAATCAGGTCCAAGCCCGGAGTTCAAATCTCTAAAACGTCCAAGCGACGGAATCTCAGGAGCATGGTCCAAACAACATGATTGAATACGTTTCCCCAACAGTCGACCACATCCGCCGCGAGCTCAGCAAAATAATCGTTGGTCAGGATGAACCGATCGAGCAAATCCTGGTGGCCTTGCTGGCTGAGGGCCATGCGTTGATCGAAGGCGTTCCCGGCACGGCCAAGACCCTGACGGTGAAAACGCTCTCGCGCATTATCAACGCCAATTTTGGACGCATCCAATTCACGCCCGACTTGATGCCTTCAGACATTACCGGCACCAACGTCTTTAACGTCGCCACCTCTACATTTAACCTGCGGCAAGGGCCAGTCTTCACGGACATCCTGCTCGCCGATGAGATCAACCGAACTCCACCGAAGACACAGGCGGCGTTGCTGGAAGCGATGGAAGAACGCCAAGTGACGATCGACGGTGAACGTCATTCGCTTTCACCAATCTTTACGGTGCTCGCAACCGAAAACCCGATCGAATACGAAGGGACTTATCCGCTGCCTGAAGCACAGCTCGACCGCTTCATGTTGAAGATCCTGCTCGATTATCCAGGTGAAGCCGAGGAGCGGCAGGTGGTAGCTAACTGGGATGCCGGCTTTAATTCGCGGCGCCTGGGCGACATTGATATCCAACCGCTACCGGACGCAGATGCGATTTCTCGCTGCCGGAGTGAAGTGAGCACGGCGCGGATGGAACCCGGCGTGCAGCATTACGCAGTCGATTTAGTCAGGCGGACCCGCAATCATCCTTTCATTCATTACGGCGCTAGTCCCAGAGCCTCAGTCGCACTGCTGTTGTGCTCAAAGGCGCTGGCCGCAATTCGCGGCCGGGAGTTTACGACACCCGACGACGTTCGTGACGTGGCCCGCCCGGTGTTGCGTCACCGGTTGTCGCTTCGGGCTGAAGCTGAACTCGATGGGGTCACGGCTGATGCTGTGATCACGGATATCTTGAAGAGCGCGGAAGTGCCAAGGTAAGGCAGAAGTCGGGAGACAGAACACGGAGTCAAAAGTCCGTGCCGCGCAAGGTCAATCGCTTGCGTCCTGTCGAATTCATATGCGAGCATTGATTGTTTGGAGAAACACAATGGCAGATATATACAAAGCTGTTCTCAAAGGGAATCGCTTGGAATGGACCGATGCAGTGCCGGCCGATCTTGCCTCTGAGCAACCGGTGGAAGTAACAATTCTTGGGCCTACAGATCAGTTAGCCGATCGAGGCCGGCGCATGGCGGAGGCCCTTGAGAGGCTCGCGGCCACGGATGCGTTCTCCAACATTTCAAACCCTTCAGAATGGCAGCGCGAGATTCGTAAGGATCGCCCACTTCCTGGCCGCGACCTCTGATGCTCATCGATAGCAACATCCTCATCTATTCGGCGAAGCGCGAGTATCCAGAGCTGCGGAACTTCCTCAACGAAAACGTCTACTCAGTCTCCGTCGTCACTCAGATCGAGGTGCTCGGCTATCATCTTCTCACCGAGAACGAACGCAAATATCTCGAAGAGTTCTTTGACGCTGCAAGTGTTCTAAAAATTTCCGACACGGTGGTGGCTCAAGCCGTTCATCTTCGACAGCAAAGGCGTATGAGCCTCGGTGATGCTGTCGTAGCGGGAACGGCGTTGGCATATGAACTCGAACTTGTGACCCGGAACATTCAAGACTTCAGCTGGATCCAAGGCCTGAGCCTTCTTAATCCTTTTGAAACTTCAAGCTGATCGATCCCAGTTTAGGTTAGCCAAGTTAGGATTTATGTGCAGGTAAGGCACAAGTCAGTAGACAGAACGCAGGAGTCAGAAGTGAGGAATCGGAATGCTGGGTTCTGAGTTCTGTATCGTCTGCTCTCTAGAGATTCTAAATTCTGTTTTCTGAATTCTGTTTTCCTGTCTTCTCTTATGCGCTTCGTCTTCAGCAAACTCTTCTATCTCCTATTAGCCCTTGGCCTAGTTCTGCTTTCGCTTTCCTGGGGCCGTCCCTGGTTGCGCTGGATTGCACTTGCTTATGACCTCGCGCTAATCGTCCTGGCTGTCGTCGACGCGCGTCGCAGCCAGCTGCCTCAATCACTTCGCATCACTCGCGAGTTCAGCGGACGATTTGCAGTCGGCGCCGAAACGGACGTTCATATTAACGTACAGAACGCCGGGACCCGCACGGTTTCGCTGACCGTCAAAGACGAATATCCGCCCCAAATGAAACTGTCAGGTTTGCGTGAGGCGAACCTGCAAGTTGAAGGGCAAAGCTCGATGAGTCTGGTTTACGGACTCACGTCTCCCCGGCGGGGACGATTCGAGTTTGGGCAAGTGGCGGTGCGATTTCTTTCGGATTGGAAACTGGTGTGGTGTGAAACGCGCGTGTCCGAAGCGGTTGCAGTCAAGGTCTACCCCAACATGCGACGAGCACGTGAAGCTGAACTGAAGGCGCTGGGGGCCCGTTCGCTGGTTTCTTCTCACCGGAAAACGTCGTGGCGCGGTGAAGGCCGCGAGTTTGAGTCGATGCGCGACTATGTGCGCGGCGACGAACTAAGACACATTTCCTGGACGGCCACAGCCCGACGCGGAAAGTTGACGACCCGCCAGTATCAGATCGAACGAGACCAGACCATACTGATTGCGATTGATGGCGGGCGTCTGATGACAGCCCGAATCGAACAGGAAACAAAACTGGATTCCGCGGTCCACGCGGCATTGGCGTTGATGTCCGCGGCTGCCAGGGCCGGCGATAATGCGGGACTACTTGTGTTTGGCCGCAAGATTAAGAGTTTCCTCCCGCCTGGCCGTGGGCGTGATCATATGGATGCGGCACTCGAAGCGCTTTACAGCGTCGAACCGGAAATGGTCGAGCCCTCTTACTCGCGGGCCTTTGAGTTTATCGCCGCCAATAGCAAGCGAAGATCGCTGGTGGTGTTATTGACTGACCTGGTTGACGAAGAAGGTTCGAAGGAACTACTCACCTCGCTCAAGCTATTACGACCCCGCCATCTTCCCCTGGTGGTAACCATCGCCGATCGCGACCTCAAAGCAGTGGTAAGCAATGTGCCGACTGACTCCCGGGAACTGTTCACGCAATCTGTGGCTGAGGAAATCATGTACTTACGCGAAGCTGCCCTGCGCCGGGTGGAATCGCAGGGTGGCCTGGCCCTCGACGTAACCGCCGCCGCCCTCGCCCCCGCGATTCTGGAAAAATACTTGCAAGTAAAAGAAAGGGGGTTGCTCTAGCGTGATCTGGACAAAAGTGTGGTGCGAGGGTAAAGGTGAAGGGGGAAAGGGGAACTTGACCAATGCCGCTATTCGAAGTCTCACTTGACCTACATCGAAAGGAAACCTTCTATGATAGCCGAATTCGGACGTTTGAAGATCTGGTGGTTTGGCAAAAAGCAATTGCATTCGTGAAACGCGTATACCTGATTACTGCGGAAGGGGACTTAAAGCGGGACTTCGGTCTGCGAGATCAACTGCGACGGGCGGCTGTCTCGGTTCCAACAAAGATCGCTGAAGGATTCGAGCGGTCGTCTCGCAAGGAATATCTGCTTTTTCTTAACATTGCTAAAGGATCAGCCGGGGAAGTCAGAAGTCTCTGTCGTGTGTCGTTGATATCGGCTATCTTAGCCAATCGACTTATCATGAGCTTCATGAAAGTGCACTCGTGATTAGCAGATCGCTTTTCAATCAAATACAAGCGATAAAGCAAGCTCCCGTTAAGTCTCATTAAAGCCTGATGACTTAGAGCCCTTTTACCCCTTCACCCTTACCCTTTCCCCCCTATGTCGTCCCCGCGCCCTGCGAGCAGGAGATAAGAGTAGAGCGCGAGTCCGGTGATCGCGCCGATGGAGTATTTGATGGACGGGTGTATCGGCGCCGGCGAAATAAATCCTTCGATGATGCCGGCGACTACGAGCAAGATGGCTACGCCCATCATCAAACGAACCGCTTCCTTACCGCGACTCTTGAGCGCATCCGCGCGTGACAGATCACCCGGCATCAGCAGCGCACTACCGATCAATAGGCCAGCACCACCGGCAATGAAGATGCACGAAAGCTCGATCACGCCGTGCCCCACCATAAAAGTCAACAGGTCGTTGCCGAAGCCTGCGCGGTAGGTCAAAGCCAGCACGGAGGCGATGTTCGCTCCGTTGAAAGCCAGGTAAAACACAGTGCCGACGCCAAACAAGGCGCCCGAAGCAAACGTAATGATAGTCACCTGAATGTTGTGAGTAAGGATCGAGCTTGCCCCCACCTGGTTAGCCTCGTTCAAGTCTTCCCACCAATGCGTCCTGGTTTCGATGTACAGCTCGCGAAACGCGGGGGGCACGCCGACGAGTTCAGAGAATTCCGGATCAGCCTTAGTTCCCACAAACGCAATCACGGCGAACAGCATAAACACGCTGAACGACACGGCCGTATAGCGCCAGGTACGCCGGAACGTTTGCGGAAAGTCTCTCACAAAGAACTCTTTTAGGCGGGAACCACCTTGCGGGTCAGCCTGATAGATTCGGCCATGCGCGCGAATGACGAGACTGTTCAGATAGTTGATGAGGCGGGGATCGCGCGATTCTGCGCGCGCGACGGCCAGGTCGGAAGCCGTGCGGCGATAGATACGCCCCAACTCGCGCACTTCGTCGCGATGGAGCCGGCGTAACGAACTACGGTCGAGCAACTTCAGCAGTTCTTCGAGCCGTTGCCAGGCTGTTTTGCGCTGGTCGATGAAACGATCGTTGGACATTGCCGATTTCCAGATTGCCGATTTGGTTCATTGAGTACAGGAACCAGATGTTAAGCTAAAAGGGCTATGGAGAACACTCAAATCGGCAATCGGCAATCGGCAATTGGCAATGGATTAGTTGAGTGTGTACCAAACTTCAGTGAAGGCCGCAAGAAGGAAACGGTCGAGCGCTTGGCGCAGGCGATCCAATCCGTGGAAACGGCGTGTGTGCTCGACACGCACATCGATCCCGACCACAACCGCTCTGTCATCACCTTCGTGGCCACGCCCGATTTCATCGTGGAAGCTGCAGTACGCGCGGTGGCGCTGGCGGCCGAGCTGATCGACATGCGAGTTCATCAGGGTGTGCATCCGCGTTTGGGCGCGACTGACGTGCTGCCATTTGTGCCGGTCAGCGGCGTCGCGATGGCCGATTGTGTGGAACTAGCTCATCGGGCCGGCAGACGCATCGCCGAGGAGCTTTCAATCCCTGTTTACTTCTATGAGAGCGCGGCCCTGAAACCGGATCGCGTAAACCTGGAGGACGTCAGACGTGGAGCACTTGAGCTGCTCCGAGACCAAATCGCCACGGAGCCGGCGCGGGCACCAGACGCTGGACCGCTCGTGGTGCATGAAAGCGCTGGCGCCATCGCGGTTGGAGCGCGGCCCTTTCTTATCGCCTTCAATGTGAACCTTGCCACCAGGGATGTGGCCGTGGCGCGCCAGATAGCTCGCGTGATCAGAGCGCGACATGGCGGCCTGCCATTTGTTAAGGCCCTCGGCTTTGAACTCTCTTCTCGCGGACTGGTGCAGGTTTCCATGAACTTAGTGAACTACGAAACTACCGGAATGACGCAGGCCTACCAGGCGGTCCGCGCTGAAGCCAGTCGGTTAGGTATCGAGATAGTCAGTACAGAAATTGTGGGGCTGGTTCCCGAGAAAGCCCTGGACAGATCGGAGGAGTATTTTCAAAACCTGGAAGACTTTTCCGTCGACAAGATACTGGAGCACCGCTTGAGATCGTGTGACTAGTCTGGAGATTATTAAGGGCAGTTAGCGCGGCTCCGCCGCTCGATGTGCGGAAGGTCTCTGACCTTCCGGAGGGCAATAATTAACTGCTTAGGGGCTACGCCCCAGCCATGGCGCAGCCCCAGTCAGTTGAAGTTATTGGACGGTGGGGCCAAGCCACCAACGCACCTCAGAGGGCGGAGTCCATGTGGTTTCAGCCATCAGATTTCCTCAATAGTGTTTAGCCAGCTTCACTGCGAACCCAGCTTAATCATCGCTCGCCGCAACCTCCCATGCTTCTGCATCAGTTTCAAGTAAGTGGCTTCATCCAAAGCGGCCTTGGCACGAATGACATCCGCCAAAGCGTGTTTCTCTTCCTCAGTCCAACGCGCTAAATCACTAACAGCCGTTAACATCTCAGCGAAGTGAGCCAACGCCGTCAGTTCCGCTGGTCGCCAGCTGTCTCCGCGAATACCCTGCCAACGCGTCAGTGACTCAACTGAACCGCTCTGCATCCGGTTGACGTCTCCTCCAAACTTGCGGGCCATCACCCGCGCCACCGCGAAACCAATACTCCGGACCTGGAAGCGGTCCCAATCACCCGAAGTTGTCGCAGCATTCGACTCCAACTCAAAAATCATAGGCGCCCGCGCGAGTTTGCGCAGAGTGCGCGCGCTGGTTCGATACCCCGGACGGGTCGTCATCTTCCTCTCCTCATCCAGGACGACCTTCATCACGTCCGGATCAGTGGAGCGAAAGCCCAGCTTCCGATAAAACCAGAACGCGCCCGACTCGATCCCCTCCTCGTTTTCATAGCCGATCTGGTACGGATCAAGAGTAAAGGCGGTGACGCCGAGCAGATGACGAAAGATGTTGAGGATGCGGGCGTAGAGCCACGCCGTCTCGCCTTCGCGGAAGGTGTAATAAAGATTGAAGCCGCTCTCCATCCGCTCAAACAGGGATAGGCCCTCGAAGTAGCCGACCGGGACGCCATTCTTGAAGATCATCGCGGCGTGGTAGGCGCGCAACGGCAAACGCCGGTGCGGCGGTAGTCCTATGATGAAGACGTCCACACCCCGCCCGACATGGGTTTTGAAAACTCTTCCCGCC
>DATKIS010000314.1:0-2564 GCA_035543975.1 Pyrinomonadaceae bacterium | reverse complement strand
CGTTTGGCTCTGCCTAGTAAGTCCGTTTGCCCAAGAAGTTGTGAGGGTTCCTAAAAAAGTAGGAAGGCCCTTTTTGTTTGCCTTATATCACTAATCCGACGGCTTTGATACGGCGACGGTTACGGCCTAGTCACCTCGCATTCTCCGCTTGTACCTGCGGGCGTCAGCGGTCGATGTGCAGGCAATTGAAGAGGCGAAGGCTGCGTTTCAGAGACGGACTACAGGAGGCTCAGAGAATCTCCGCCTGACCGTTCTTTCGGACACAACATTTGCTAAAGTTTTGAGTTCAAGAAGTGTTACGAAAAACCTCTTGCATAAACCTGAATACGCGCTCTCACGCCATGCTATTGTGATCCGACTTTGACATGGATTATAAACTTCCCGCGACTTACGGGGGGACACGGATCGCACTCCCTTGTTCCTTTTCTCATTGATGAGCAATTGAACTTAAATTGATCCAAAATTGGCCTTGTCTGTATGAGGTTGTAGTGCTACCCTGCGTTTCACTCTTGAAACGCCAACTTTATTGCCGGCGAGAAAGCGACTCTATTATGGCCCTTCGCAAACAGTTTCAGTCGAGCCCAGAACTAAAACCCGAACTCCAACGCCTGCTCGAAGAAGCCCGCAATAAGGAAGTTTCTGACGAAGAGCTTCGGGAGCAACGCGTTAGCTTCGCTTTTGGCAACGCACCTGCCGACGCCGAGCACATCACCAAGGATTCGGTGCGATTTGCGTCTCAAAGCATTCTGATGCGCCGACGTTAGTGAATAGGTCTAGTCCTAACCATCGATGGCCGTCCGAAAATCCGAACACCCAGATCTGCATGCTCACATAGAGCAGCAAAATCTCTTGCGGCAATACGACTTGTTGACGAACTGCATAGAGATCGGTCTGGAAAAAGGGATCGATGCGTTCGACAAGTACACCTTATGGGCACTGAATGCTGCTGCGGTGTCGAACATCGCGCAATTCGGGGGGCGATTTCGAGAGCAACCTATTTCTGTTGGTGATCATATCCCGCCGCATTTTGAGAAAATCCCTGACCTTGTTGATCAGTTCATTTCTGTGATTCACGAGAACTGGGATATCAGCAAATCCCCGACCGAGCTTCCGGCGTTCGCGCTGTGGAGGCTCAATTGGATTCACCCATTCATTGAAGGAAACGGTCGTACTGCCCGTGCCGCGTGCTATTACCTGCTGTGCCTCAAACACGGTGGTCTTCTTCCTGGCAAGAAAAGTGTACCTGAGCGAATTAAAGAGAACCGAGCACCTTACTATGCCGCATTAAGAGAAGCCGACGAGCATTTGGCTATGTCGGGACAATTCAACGTCCGCACACTCGCTGAATACCTCGAGGATCTACTGGAAGCCCAACTGCTGGATAGCTAATCCGCGCATCGCTCGTTGTTGAAATGAGCGAGGGCCCTATGAATAAATCGGCCATGTCAACGCACCAACCCAAGAAGTCGCTAATAGAGGAAGTTCTCGATCCAGGCGAGGTCTGTGTTATCAAAGAGGGCTCGATTGTGTTCCGAATGAAAACAACGAGGTCTACGACATACCGCTATTCAAGTGTGACACTTACCCTAAAATCTTAGGGTGGATACTTCATCTTTCTGAGAAACAGTGGGTTACTGGCGAACTGTTATTTCATTTTACTCAGTTAGCATGTGGTCGCCACGGACTACACATTGATCGCCCTTAGCGGCAAGCCCAGCGTCCCCGCAATCGTCGCAAAACGTCTGCCATCTATCGTCTACCACCCTTCGTCTCGTGGGCTGGATCGCGGGCGCATTCCCTGTTTTCACTTTTAGAAAATTGCGGATCGAATCTACCGTTCTCAAATTGACCCGATTAGAGGTATCCTACCCAAAAACTCTCCGACCTATACAAAAAGGTAGCTCAAAACCCGACTTTATGTGCAAAGCCTAACCGTTGGACGTTTGGACGGTTGGACGGTTGGACGGTTGGGCTTTGCCTACAAACTCGGTTTTCAGGTGGTTTGTGGGCGAGTTGATCATAAAAGGCGAGGTTTGCCCATAAAGTCCCAATTTTGGTAGTGGGGTAAATCTGTGTTGCTGCCGCTATGAATGATATCGTGCGCAGTTCGTAAAGGGAACACAGCTATTTACGGCTGCCGCCGTAATCGGCCTGGTCATCACTGCTATTCCGGCAGGCCTTATTTTAGCGAGGATGCCGTCTTCGCCGAGCGCGACAAAGATTGTTGGGCCGGTGGACGTCTCCTCTCAAGAGTTACGAGCTCTGACTCTCGAACCGGCAGTTATCTGTCGATCGCTTGCAGGATCTTGAGCCTAAGAAGGCGACTGTCCCTGCGAAGTCAAAACACCTGCTCGCGCAGCGATCGGCCACGGTGCGGGCGAAGCGCAAAGTAAAGTAATGCCATTATTTGCCGGGCCCGCAGGCTGTTGTTAGCCCAGATGAGGCAAGGATGATCACTCAACGGAGAAGGGCCCAACTTTAAAGGCCGCCTAGGTATCAGCCGTGTTGTTTAGAACCGTAGGTTAGTGAAACGGTCATTACTTACTCCGTGATGCTTTTCTTTG
>DATKIS010000313.1:0-2908 GCA_035543975.1 Pyrinomonadaceae bacterium | reverse complement strand
CCGGATGCAGTTATTGAGCCTAACCGAGCGACAGCAATTACTGCTGGAATGGAATGAGAGTTCAGCTGCATATCCGCGAGAGTCATGCATCCATGAATTGTTCGAAGCGCAGGTGCGGCGCACGCCCGAGGCGCTGGCGGTAGTGTTTCAGCAGCAGCAACTGACGTATGCAGAATTGAACAAACGTGCGAATCAACTGGCGCATCATCTGCGGTCTCTTGGTGTGGGAGCAGAAACACTCGTGGGCCTGTGCGTGGAGCGGAGTTTGGAGATGGTGATTGGGCTGTTAGGTATCTTGAAAGGCGGCGGCGCTTATGTGCCATTGGATCCGGAGTATCCGGCAGAGCGTTTGAGCTTTATGTTGGAAGATGCGGGAATCCCGGTGCTTTTGACACAACAGCATTTAGTGGAAGAGTTGCCGTCGCACTGGGCGCTGACGTTGACTTTGGACAGTGACTGGCCGGAGTTGGCTGGAAACCCGGCAACCAATCCCAATTGGGTGGCAATGCAACCGGAGAACCTGGCGTATGTGAGTTATACGTCGGGGTCGACGGGGCGGCCGAAGGGAGTGAGCGTTCCGCATGGAGCAGTGGTGTCATTGTTGTGCCCGGCGGAGTTTGTGCGACTGGATGAGGGGGAAACGGTGTTGCAGATGGCGCCGCTGGCGTTTGATGCCTCGACCTTTGAGGTGTGGGGCAGTCTGCTGAATGGGGCCCGGTTGGTAGTGATGCCGGCGGGACAGGCGACGCTAGAGGAAATCGGCGCGGTAGTGCAGCAGCAGCGGGTGACGACGCTGTGGCTGACGGCGGGATTGTTTCACCTGATGGTGGATGAGCAGTTGGCGGCGTTGGTCGAGGTGAGGCAATTGCTGGCGGGGGGGGATGTGCTGTCGGTGGAGCACAGCCGGAGGTATCTGGCAGCGGCGGGAGCTGGGAGTGTGTTGGTAAATGGCTATGGGCCAACGGAGAGCACGACGTTCACGAGTTGCGAAGTGCTGCGCGGCGCGGGGGAATTGGCGGGGGAGACGAGCGTGGCAATCGGGAAGGTAGTGGGAGGCAGAAGAGCGTACGTGTTGGACGAGCAGGGAGAGTTGGTGGGGCGTGGAATCTGGGGGGAGTTGTATATCGGCGGGGCCGGGCTGGGGCGCGGGTATGTCCAGCGAGCGGCGGAGACGGCGGAACGATTTGTGCCGGACGGGTGGAGTGGGGAGTGGGGAGGACGGCTATATCGGACAGGAGATGTAGTGAGATGGAAAGGTGAAGGGAAACTGGAGTTCAAGGGACGTGCGGACGGGCAGGTGAAGCTGCGTGGATATCGAATCGAGTTGGGTGAGATCGAGGCGGTGCTGGGGAGCCATCCGCGAGTGAGCAGAGCAGTGGTGGTGGCGCTTGCGGATGAAGCAGGTGAGAAGCGGCTGGTGGGCTATGTGGTACTGGCGGATGAGGCCGCCACCGAAGTTGAGGAGCTGCGAGAGTACCTGGCCCAACGACTACCCAGCTACATGGTTCCCCGAGTGTTGATGCCTTTAAATACATTGCCTTTGACCAACAATGGAAAGGTCGATCGCGCGGCATTGCCTGCGCCTCCGTCGCTCAACGCAGAACGGAGCGACACAGCTGATAAGCAGCAGACGGCTATTGAAGAGATGTTAGGGGGAGTGTGGTCGGAAGTATTGAAGATTGAACGAGCGGGCGTGCGCGACAACTTCTTTGACTTGGGAGGACATTCGTTGCTGGCGACACAGGTGTTCTCGCGTATTCGGGAAGTGTTTGCCGTGGAGATATCGCTGCGCAGCCTGTTTGAGAATCCGACTATCGCCGAGTTGGCAGTGGTGGTGGAAATCGCGCTCCGGGCGGCGGAGGGTGTCGAGGCCCCGCCAATCAAGCGACGGCCCCAAGGACAAAAGATTCCCTTGTCTTATGCCCAGCAGCGGTTGTGGTTCCTGGATAGGTTGGAGCCGGGAAGCGCGTTCTACAACGTGCCGTTGGCGGTACGTCTGCGAGGACAGCTCAACATCGAGGCCCTGGAACGAACGTTGAACGAGGTAATGCGGCGGCATGAAGTCCTGCGAACGACCTTCAGAAGCAGTGAGGCCGAACCGGAGCAGATCATACACGAAGCTTTGGAGTTGAAGCTCGAGGTGGAGCCGGTATTAGCAGGAGAGCAGGACCAGCTCGCGGAGGTGCGCCGGCTAAGTAAAGAAGAGAGCGGACGAGGATTTGATTTAACCGAGGGGCCATTGCTGCGGGTGAGACTGCTGAGGCTGGCAGAAGAGGAGCACGTTGTCCTGTTAACTATGCATCACGTCGTCAGCGACGGCTGGTCGATGGGCGTGCTTACCAACGAGATCGCGGCGCTCTATCGTGCGTTCTCAGCAGGTGAAGAAGCAGCCTTGCCGGAAATGCCGATCCAATATGCAGACTACGCAGTGTGGCAACGCGAATGGCTGAACGGTGATGTTCTTGCAGGCGAGCTGGATTACTGGCGAAAACACCTTGGCGGACAGTTACCCACCCTCAACCTTCCCACCGATCGGCCGCGCCCCACGGTTCCTACTTATCGTGGCGCCTATCATGGTTTCGCTTTGCCTGTTGACCTCTCAGAGAAAGTGAAGCAGCTCGGTCGTGACCAGGGCTGTACGCTCTTCATGACTTTGATGGCAGCCTTCAAAACACTGCTCTTTCGGTACAGTGGGCAAGACGACATAATCGTCGGCACGATCGTCGCTAATCGCAATAGCGCGGAGATAGAACCGCTCATCGGATTATTTATCAACACGCTGGCGATCCGCACAGACCTGTCGGGTGATCCTACTTTTATAGAACTGATGGCGCGCGTTAAAGAAAACATGCTGACAGCCCACGTGCACCAGGATGTGCCGTTTGAGAAGCTGGTCAGCGAGCTGCAA
>DATKIS010000312.1:0-3314 GCA_035543975.1 Pyrinomonadaceae bacterium | reverse complement strand
CAAATCACGGCCTCCATTCCTCCGAAGTAGGTGAAGATGATCATCACTACTCCGAGCAACACTATCGAAGCAATCACGATCGTCTCGGTGTTTGCCTGTGGTTGAAAGGCGGTGTAGACGGCCGCTAATACGAACGCGGTCAACAGCAGGCGAATCCCGTCCGCGATATTGCGCATGACTACAAACAGCGACGCCGCCAGCATTTTGATCCGGCTGCCGAATCGACGCTCGAGCAGCTCGTACACGGTCATTAGATCCCCACGGAAATAGGATGGGATGAACAGTATCGAGATCACGATTCGGCCCATCATGTACCCCAGGACTAACTGCAGAAACTGGAAGTTGCCTCCCCGGGCAAAAGCAATCCCGGGAACTGAGATAAAGGTAATGGTGGAAGTCTCCGTTGCGACTATGGAGGCGGCGATGGCCCACCAGGGCACGGTGCGATCACCCAGAAAGTAGTCCCTGGTGGTCTCCTGTTTCTTCGAGAACCAGACCCCAAACAGGGTGATCCCAATCAGGTATCCGAAGATGATGACGAGATCTATGGGTTTCATTTCATTTGCCTAATCCGTCAACCAGAATGTCCGACAGTCGGGACATCAACAGGAGCGCCGGATTGTCTACTGTCCATATCACCTCCGGCATTTCGTGACATGTGATCGCGACCGCGATGCGTCCGCGGGGATGGTAAATAATGCCGATGTTACTTCGCAGAGCGTCGAGCGCGCCAGACTTTGTCGCTTTGGGAACTCGCCATTGTTCTCGCCAGAGGCCGTTAGTCCCCTGCTCGCGTTTCATGAGAGCCAGCATTTCTTTGGAGACTGCCGCACTAACGACCTCGCCGCGTTCGAGTTTCTCCAGGAGGGTCACCATTTCATGCGGCGTAGTTCGACCCAGACCAAATCGCTTGTTCTCCTCTTTCTTGCCCTCGACACTTTCGCCGCCGCCGAAGACACGGCGCATCAGCCGCGTCTCTTTAAGGCCGAGCGATTCCATGCGAGCGTTGATTGCATCCGAAGTCAACACGTCGATAACCAGGTTAGTCGCCGTGTTGTCGCTCATTATCATCATCATTGAAACGCCGTCGCGAAAGCTGAGACGAAGCCCATCGCCGAATTCGTGAAGAATGCCGGAGCCGCCAACCTTCTTGTCCTTGGCTAATAAGAGCTCGTCCGTCCACTTTGCTTTCCCTTCCGCCACCCGCGCGAAAGCCTCAACCATGATCGCGATTTTGATAGTGCTCGCGGTCGGCACTCGCAAGTCGCCGCCCAGCTCGTATACCACCCCGGTATCAAGGTTCCTGGCAAACAGATTCACCTTGCCTTTGAACTGCGCCACTTCCGCCCGCACTCGTTGGTCCAGCGCCGCTTGCTTCACTGCCGCAGGGTCTGTTTGCGCCAGCGCGTGACCGCCCGCTTGAAGTAAGACGCCGATGATTAGAGCTCTAAGAAGCCTATGGATAGCCATTTTCAACAGATGCCAGGGCATAACTCGCGCAACGACTTAATACGCGGGCAGCGACTCTCAGGGTGTAGGTCCATCGGATCCAGCAGTATCCCGCGCATCCCCACCGCTTGCGCCGCCAGCGCGTCGTGCACGTAAGAATCTCCGACGAAGGCCGCTTCGTGCGCCTCGACGTTAAGCCGTTCGAGCGCGAATTGGAATATGGCCGCGTCTGGTTTACGAAGGCCAACCACGTGGGAATCGACCAGAAGGTCGAAGGCGTCAACCATGCCCGAGGCGGTCAGCGAATCCACTAGTCGCCCGTCTTCAGAATTTGAAATGACGGCAATCCTCAGACCTTGTCGTTTCAGTTCGTTGAGGATCCGAGGGACGTCCGGATCGGGTCCGCACCAAATGTGTTGCTCAAGGTGGGCGGTGGCCAGACGTTCGACGACTTCGTCACAAGCAATCTGATCTAATCCCAACACTTCATACAGACGCCGGAAAAGCCACTGCGGGCGTTTCATCTCATCCGGCAACACGAATCCTTCCTGCTGCATTTCAATGCCAACTGCTCTCAACAGCTGGCCAAAGGCGCGGCTCATTTCAGTTGACTCAAACGAGCGGCCCGAAACGTCGGCGGCAATGCGCGAGAGACGTGGCCAGTCCGGATGTACCAACGTTCCACCAGCGTCGAAAATGCAGGCGCGGGCTCCGCTTAGTGCAGGGTGTAGCATTGCAGACACAGTAGGTCGAAGGGAACGTGCTATTCGGCTTGAAGAATCTTGACGGCCTGGTCAACCACACCGGCGGCGCGTACCAGGGCGTTTTCTGACTGCTCGCGCGAACGGCCGGTCTCGTTCATTACCAGGGCAGTTCGTAGGTCGTTGCCCGCGCTTTCGAGGGCAACTCTTGAGTCTTCTTCACTCGCTCCGGTTTCGGCGCTGAAGATACGTACCGAACGCGCCCGCAGCTTAGCATTGCGCGGCATCATGTTGGTCATCCGGTTTCCAGTCACATAACCCAGCCTGACCATAGTTGCCGTTGACAGCATGTTGAGCACCATCTTTTGGGCCGTGCCGGCCTTAAGTCTGGTAGAGCCGGTCACCACCTCCGGGCCCACTATCGGCACAATACTAACCTCAGCCACCGCCGTAATTCGTGATCGCGGGGCGCACGTGATCGCCACCGTAAACGCTCCAGTCGCCCTCGCATACTCAACCGCACCAACCGTGTAGGGGGTGCTACCGGAAGCGGCGATGCCCACCAGCACATCCATCTTCCCGAAACCGCGAGCGACTAGATCATCGATCCCGGCTTTGCCATCGTCTTCGGAGGCTTCGACGGCACGATGGCAGGCCTCGTAACCCCCAGCGATAACTCCCTGGACGAGATCAGGCGAAACGCCAAACGTTGGCGGACACTCCGCGGCGTCTAAAACACCAAGACGACCGGAGGTGCCGGTACCAATATAGAAGAGCCGGCCTCCTTCAGTTAATCTGCGCACCGTGCCTTCCACCGCCGCCACGATTTCCGGAAGGACCAGGCCCACCGCGGAAGCGACCAGCGCATCCTCGTCGTTCATCAAGCGCAGCACATCGCGCAGCGGCAATGAACTCAGGTTTGCCGTGTTCAGGTTGTCTTGTTCAGTTACTGGAAGCGAATCCGGAGTTTCTAATGTCATCTGGCTGATTCTCTGTGGGGCCTGCTCCGGTTTCAAACGGCGAGGGCGACGTGGTCCAGGTGTTCGCGAGCCATCCGGGCAGCCGCAACCGCGGGTGGAAAACGGGGCGGGGCGAGATAGGCTTGCGGCGCACTCTGTTCTATTTCTTCACGCATCGATTTGAGCACCAACTCGCCACCTGAGG
>DATKIS010000311.1:0-2477 GCA_035543975.1 Pyrinomonadaceae bacterium | reverse complement strand
GGGTGGCCGGAGAGACTTGGCTGCCCGTTCCAGATCGCCTGTGAACTTGTGGCGCACATGCAAGCTACCCGCCCGAAGGTAACCGATCAGAACCCGCGAGCCTCGCGGCAAACGCCTGATGAACTCGCTCAGAGACTTCATTTCCAATCCAACAGAGGAAACGACATCATCCTGAATGAGGACCATGAGATTGATAGGAGCTACCGCGCGTGCTCGAATGGAAAGAAGTGTTTGAGCCTCGCCATCCTCACTAACAGTGAGGTCCACCATTTGTGGTTCTAGCTCGCTGGGTGTTGTTTTTCCCTTAAGACGAACGGTCACCGGGATCGTCACAGGTCTTCCAGAAGGTCCGGAAACTCTAAGCGAGGAACTGCTGGGTGATTGGGCGAATCCGTTTTGAATGGGATACGCCGATAGAGCGAAGACCGCAGCGAAAAGACCGGCAAAGATTCTCCCCGATTGGGCTCGATTCATATGGACTCCTTCCAATAGTGACCTTGAACTATTATACAAGTAATCCCAGCCAGAGAGCTTGTCGAAGGCTAGTGAACTGGCGAACCACAAGCGCAGCAGCTAAGATCGCAAGGATTGGAAATTCTGATGACGTCCGGCCAAGATCATGCTTGAACTAACAACTGGCAAAATAAGACCGCGCGATGAGAGAGCTGCGCACTTGCTTAGGTGGGCGCCTTGGCTCTCGTTTCTGTTGGCCAGTGTCCCCTTGCCTGTGGTTTTTGTCCTGTTATTTCTAACGTCCGTCACCACTGATTCTGCGGCTGTCTATCTTCTTCTTTCCTTTGTTTCAATGGGCGTGGGTTTAGTTGTCGGACTGTTTAGCTTGATCCTGTTTTTGCTCTATCGGCGACGTTGGTATGGGCGGCTTCGGGACCGACTAGCCGCTGACGGGATAACCGCGGATGAGGTAATTTGGTTCGCGTCGGAGCTTTCTTCCGAGGAACGAAAGACTTGGAGCGACCTTCAAGGTAGAAACCCATTGCTGGCAGATGCCTATTGCGAAACCCTGGCCGCCCGCTTGACCGCAACGAGAATTGTCGCGAAGGCGCGCAGAGAGCTACTACGAGTTGAGCGACAACGTAACCGAACCCGAAATATTCAGGGAGTTGACACTACCGCACTATTGAACGATTTGCTTTTGGATCGTCAAGGATTTCAGAGCGTTCGCGAGGAGGCAACTATTCGGATGTCACGGGCCCGGGCACGCCTGCAAACAATCGAAGCCGCGGCGAATCGCCGGCTTAGTAAGAGTGAAACCGACTTGATGTTATCGCGGTTGACAGCTTCGCAAGAGCAATTTCCGCTGGCCCTTGAGATGGCCACCCAGGAAGAAGCAGCACTTCGGGAGATCGAACAATCAAACTCGGACGGGTTCCCTGGAAAGACCGACGCGACCTCGAAACAAATACAAAACTGAACTATTCCATATCTAGGCTTTTCAGCCGATAAACACCCGGTGCCTCACGAATCGCAAATCCTTCATCAACGAGCGCCCAATTGCCGAGTCCAGCATCTGGATTTGATAAACCAGTCGCGCGGGCAAGTTCTCCTCGAATCGTCATTCCGGCTCCGGCGAGATAAGTTCGGGCGATTTCCTTGAGCGCGTCTTCCCGGCTCACCACCGCAGATAGTTCATCATAAAACCTTGCCTCAGGAAGGGACCAGATGTATGTGAAAACCGGTTGATAAACAACTTCACTGGGAATGAGCTTCAAAACCCTCTGAAGCTCATCAATCCCTTTATTGAAATCGCGCCTCTCATTAATCCCACTTGCGGCACGGAGGTCGCGAGTTGACATCTCCCATTCCCGGCGAACGACTTTGAGTATGTCCTGCGCTCCCCGCGATAGTACCGACTTTTCCTCTGTCCGCGTGGTTCCCCAAATCGCATTAAAGTGGGAAATCGATCTCCGTGAAATAAAGAGAGATCTGCCCCCTCGCATCTTGCCGTAGTAAACCCGACCCCGTCTGACGACCTCGTCCTTTAAGTTCCACGTGAGACGGCTCTCAGGGTCCTTTTGGACATTTCGAGGTACGTGAGCGTCTCGGCGACCACAAACAGCCGAATACAAAGAGGGTCCCGGACGCCGTGCGTCGGTCAACGCAGCGCAATACCCCACACGGTCGATAAACCTCTCAGCGCTCAAAACCTCTTGAATCTGCAGGTCAGGGTCGCGGCACCAAGCACGGTCGCGGTAAGTTTCGATCTCATCGGGTAATTGGGTTAACGCCATAGTGCGCTCCTATCAAATTGAACTGCTCAGTCGTCAGCTTGACCTGTCAGACCGCTAAGTTACTAGGCCGGTTAGAATCTAGTGCCCCTCAACTATAAGTCGAAACGGCACTTCTATGATCGGACCTGGGTGGCATAGGCGTTGCCAAATGCCTAACCGCCCGGGATTGTCGTGCAATCGGGCATCCGACGCGAATGTTCGAAATGAGCATGAAGGAACCAAAATGAA
>DATKIS010000310.1:0-2005 GCA_035543975.1 Pyrinomonadaceae bacterium | reverse complement strand
CGAATCACTACGAAACTCTCAGGATTTCGATCTCTGGCTGCGGCTGATACGAAACGGAGCCCGATCGGCTTATCAGCGACAGTTATTACTGCGCTACAGATGCCACGAGAACAGCTTGTCAGGAGACGAAATTAACCGTACCGCCCGGCAACTGAAGGTCTATGACAAGATTGTGAGTTCGTTCGAGCTTACCGCTGAAGAGAGCCCGGCCGTATTGGGGGCAATAGAAACTCGTAGGTCGTTACTGGAGTTTGAACTGGGCAAGCATTATCTGGAGCGAGGTGATTTCGAGAAGTCTCGGGAAGCCTTTTCAAAGGCGAACACTCGGCGGCGAAGCTGGAAGACAGTAGTCGCGAGCCTGCTTTCACGATGGTCTCCGGGATTAATGCGCTCTATCCACTTGAGGCGTCTGCGGAGATTGAGTGGAGTAAACTCATGATTAGACATTTGATAAGAGTATGAATCAAGAGGTTATGCCCGATTATAGAGAGTATCTCCACCTTGAGTGGGAAAAGTTTGTCGCTGATCCGTCGCGTGCCCGCGCGTCCCTCGAGGCGACGGCTGCGATGGAAATCAAGCGGGTGCTCGATGTTGGTTGTGGTGCCGGTCAGGAGATGCTGCCGTTCATTACGGAGAGGGGCGCGATGGGCGTTGGCATTGATATCGTTCCGATTGCTGGCGATGTAGGCCGGGAAAAGCTTGCTGCCCAAGCACCTGACGGAAGGGTTCACTTCCTTCGTGGTTCGGCTGAACACTTATCGTTTCCGGATGGAGTATTCGATGCAGTGATATGTCGTCTCGCGCTGCCTTACACCGACAATTCACGCGCTCTTGCAGAAGCTGCCCGGGTACTTCGACCCGGAGGTCGGTACCTTCTCAAGATTCACGGCGTACGATGGTATCTGGCATTGCTAAAAGACGCGCTGAAATCGCAAAATCTCATGACCGTGATTTATGCCTGTCGGGTGCTGGTTGCCGGAAGCATTTACCACTTGAGTCGCCACCAGCCCCGCACGCATATTCCAAGCGCCGAGACTTTCCAAAGCAGATGGCTGCTTAGCCATGAACTCAAGCGCCATGGTCTAACGATTCACTCAGAAGCCCCCGATTCCAACCCGTTAACCCCTTCGTTTGTGATAGTAAAAAATTCCTAAACTAGGTTTCGCCTTCCCGTTATCTGTCCGTCCAAATAGCCCATTTCCCGTTGAGTGACAAGTTGCGTCACCTTTGCCCCCCAATAAGAGGATCCACGAATGAACTAAGCAGTCAGTTCTCGGAAATGCGATTCCTTTAGATGTATTACTGAAGGTGAGTCTTCTCCTTCCCGGAGAAGATGTTCTTGGCTAGATATTTTGAAATTCAAAGCCTGCTTGACTTCAACAGAACCGGCCTTGATGGAAAAGTTGCCCTTTTCCTTCGCGGCCCCGAAGAATCCGCCCAATGAGTGCCCCAATCAGTATTCCCAACTTCAAACCATTCTGGCGAATTCTCGCCATCTCCTCTGTACTCGTTTTCGTTTACGCAACCGTGCTCCTCAAGTTAGGGCGCGATTGGTGGACCGACGAGAACTATTCTCACGGTCTCCTAATTCCATTCATCATTGCTTACATTGCATGGGGCCAGCGTAAGCAGTTCTTGCGGACGGCCCAACGGCCCGCCAGCCTTATTGGCCTAACAGCCGTAGTCGCTGCCCTCGTTGCTCTTTGGGCTGGCACTGCCGGCGCAGAACTTTTCATGCAGCGGTCCTCGTTGGTCCTTGTACTGGCTGGAACGGTTCTTTATTTCGGAGGGTTCGCTCTCTTGCGGTTGTTGGTAGTCCCTCTTTTCCTGCTTCTTCTGGCGATTCCGATTCCGGCCATACTTTTTAATAAGATCGCCTTTCCCTTGCAGCTATTTGCCTCCCGTTGTGCCGTCTGGGCGATGATGGCGTTTGATATTCCGGTGCTGAGGCAGGGAAACGTGATCGAGTTAATGCCCAAAGGCTCAATCGAGACAAAGAAGCTTG
>DATKIS010000309.1:0-9925 GCA_035543975.1 Pyrinomonadaceae bacterium | reverse complement strand
CCTTCGACGAACACGGTGGCGGCTTCGATCACGTCGCGCCCCCAACCACCGTTTCGCCCGACGCGAAAGATTTCAACATGGGGCAGGGACAGGACAACTTCGATTTCAAGCGGCTCGGTCTCCGCGTGCCGATGGTGATGGTCTCGGCGCACATTGCCGAGAACACCATAGTAAACACCCCGATGCACCACTGCTCGTTCCTGCAGACGATGCAACAGAAGTGGGGCCTGCCTTCGCTCGGGCCCCGGCAGGATAGCGCGCCGCCGTTTACCGAAGTGTTTACTTCCAACGCTCGAACTCTCGATACCTGGCCCGACTGGAAAGATTATCCGGGAGGTTCGCCGACGCTCGATCTGACGCGAATTGGCGAACTTGATCTGAGCGCGATTCGGCTGAACGAACTACAATTATCGATTCTCAATGCGATACGTGAGTTTTATGTGGGCGAGCCGGCGTTGAGTAGCAAAGTGATTATGACAGCCCAGGATGCCAGGGAGTTTCTCGAACAGGCTGAGAAACTTCGCCATCGCCGCCGGGCGCTGGCCTCTTAGGGGTGAAAACTTTGGAGTGCGGCGGCTCGACGCCGCTTTGGTATCCGGCGGCTTGACGCCGGAGTCTGGCGGAGGCAACTTGTCCCGTATCGCAGACCTTCCACGGGTCCGTTGATTTCCAATTAAGGGGAAGCGGCGTCAAGCCGCCGAGGACCAAAGCGGTGTCGAGCCGCCGCACTCCAAAGGAAACTTCCGTTTGAAATGCCGCTAGAACCGGGGACAAAACTCGGCCGGTACGAAATCCGCAAGAAGCTGGGAAGAGGCGGTATGGGCGAGGTGTACCTGGCCCAGGATACTGAGCTGGATCGCAAAATCGCGCTGAAGATCCTGCCCGCGGAGTTGGCAGTCAACCACGACCGGATGCGCCGCTTTGTCCAGGAAGCGAAGGCGGCGGCGGCGCTCAATCATCCAAACGTGGCGCACATTTATGAAATTGGCGAACGCGACGGTCTGAATTTCATTTCAATGGAGTATGTGGAAGGGAAGACGCTCCGCGAAAAGATTCACTATGAAGGCACCGACCTGAGGAAGTTGATCAAATTTCTGCAACAGGTTGCCGGCGGACTGGCCAAGGCCCATGCGGCGGGAATTGTTCACCGCGACTTGAAGCCGGACAACATCATGATTGCGCGGGACGGCTACGCCAAGATTCTGGATTTCGGTTTGGCCAAACTGGTGGAGATTCCCTCATTCGGCGCTGAAGGCGAAACGGTTAGTGATGCGGCAACCGTGGCGCAGGAGCATTATTCGATTCCCGGACGCTTGATGGGCACAGTGGGCTACATGTCGCCGGAACAAGCTCAGGGAAAAACCGGTTCGATTGACTTCCGTTCTGACATCTTTTCGTTTGGTTGCATGCTGTTTGAAGCTGTCACCAGACATCGGCCGTTTGAAGGAGAGTCAAACGTCCAGGCCTTGTATAAGATCGTATACGAGCCGGCGCCTCCAATTAGAGACTTTAACCCGTCGGCCCCGCCTGATCTGCAGCGAATCATCCGACGTTGTCTCGCGAAGGATCCCGACGAGAGATATCAATCAATCCAGGATGTGGCCCTCGAATTAAAAGAACTGCGGCGTGAAATGGAAGGCGATTCCCAGCTGGACATAACGCTTCCTCCGCCGGCGATTCGTAGTGAAGCAGGGGGATTATCCCGTGGATCCCACTCAATCGCTCCCACCATTGGCGGTCAAACCAGTACCGGCGATGTCTCAGCCCCAAGCACGATTACGAGTTCTGAAATCATTTTGGGCGAGGTCAGGAAACACAAGCGTGGACTCACCCTAAGCCTGATTGCGGTCTTCGTTCTCGTCGCTGGGTTGGTGGTGATGTGGTTCGAGTTTTGGCCTACCGCCCGCCCGGCGCCCTTTAACACCATGAAGATCACCCGGCTGACGACCGGAGGAAAGATTGGCAACGCCACGATTAGGGGTTACGCCTCAATTTCTCCCGATGGCAAATATGTAGTGTTTAGGACTACGGAGTCGGGGAAGGACAGCCTGTGGGTAAGACAGGTATTGACGGGTAGTCAGGTGAAAATTGTTCCCGACCTTGGCGGCAAGATCGGTGGCACCACCTTCTCGCACGATGGTGAATTCATTTATTACTCGTTATTCGACAATCCACTGGGGACCCTTTATCAGGTGCCGGTGTTGGGTGGCCCGCCGCGCCGCATCATGTCAGGAGTGACGAGTCCGGTGACCTTCTCGCCTGATGGTAAACAACTCGCTTTTGTCAGGCCATCCGCGTCAGAGTCAGATTTGATAGTGGCAAAGATAGACGGGACGGGTGAGCGGAAGATAGCCACCCGCAAGCTGCCTGCTTACTTTTCCTTTGGTGGCGGAGCAGCGTGGTCGCCTGATGGAAAGACGATTGTCTGCGGCGCCGGATCATATAGCGGCAATCTGTCTGCGACCCTTGTCTCAGTACCCGCGGCAGGTGGTCCGGAGCAAGCTGTTACCTCCCAAAACTGGGTCTCTGTTTCGCGGGTTGTGTGGTTTGATAACGGCACCGGGTTGATTGTGGCGGCGGTTCCCGAATTGATTTCCGCCGGGACACAGTTGTGGTACGTCTCGTATCCGGGCGGGGAAGTACGAAGAGTAACCAATGATTTGAATGCTTATGGCACCAGCAGTTTGGGGCTAACGGCTGACTCGAAAACACTGGTAACGGTGCAGGCGGAGAAATCAGCTCAACTCTGGGTGGTGGCGTCTGGTGAGGACGTTGGCAAAGCCAAACAGCTAACTAACGGAAAATTGGATGGCGATAGTTTGACCTGGACGGGAGACGGCAGAATCCTCTATACCGCACCGCAGGGCGAACAATTAGACATCTGGAGTATCAATTCAGATGCTACGACCGCCCGGCAACTGACGACCGACTCAAACACGGAAGGTCTGGGTTGTGTGACTCCGGATGGACGCTCGGTCGTTTTCAGTTCGAACCGTTCCGGCAATTTCAACATCTGGAGAATGGATCTATCGACGGGTGAACAAAAACAGCTGACGCAAGGCGCCGAAATAGATTCGCAGGCAGCCTGTTCACCGGATGGCCAGTGGGTGCTTTTCCGGTCGTTGAGGCAAGGGAAGTCTACCTTCTGGAAGGTTCCGGTGTCGGGCGGCACTCCCGAACAACTTTCCGATAAATCGTCTACCTGGGCGGCGATTTCACCAGACGGCCGATTTGTGGCTCTGCGATACTTCGATGATGAAGCTAACGCAAATAAGGTTGCGGTCATACCATTCGGCGGGGGCGAGCCGGTCAAGATCATGGATGTCTCTGTTGGGGCGCGGGACGTAGGGCTGGGGTGGACCCAGGACAGCAACGCCGTCATCTATGCCGCCGGCCTTAACGAGGCTGATAACATCTGGAGTTTTCCGCTCGACAATAGTCCCGCGAAACAACTGACAAATTTCGCTTCCGGGTTGATCTTCGCCTTCCAGATTTCGCCAGACGGCAAGCAAATCGCCCTGTCACGCGGCAGCCAAACTGACGACGTGATTCTCCTGCGCGATGCTGAGTGATTGACGTCTCTGCTACTCAAGCCCGGGGGAGCGTTGGACTCTAACGTTTCAACCTCGCGTCCGCCCACGTGAAGGCATTGCACGAAAGACTCACACAGCAGGCCCTTCCCTAAATTACGACCTATATGCTTGTCAGTTCAGGCGAGGGTGTCCCCGGCTCCTAAATAATTAGTTGACAACTTTTCTTGGCCGGGTTTATAGTCCTAAAAAATTAGGAGTCAATCCAACGAATGGCGCGACCAAAGAGCGAACACCTGACACCACTCGAACTAGAGATCATGCACGTGCTCTGGGAAACCGGGCCAGCTAACGTCCAGAGCGTGCAACAGCACATCGCGCGGGAATTGGCTTATACCACGGTGCAGACCATGCTCAACATTCTCCAACGCAAGGGCAAAGTGAAGCGAACTTTGAAGGATCGCGCTTATTTCTATGAACCGGTGGTGAGCCGGAGCCAGGTTGTTGGCCAGCACATGAGCGACATTGTGGAGCGTTTGTTTGGCGGTTCAGCCGAAAACCTCGTGATGAGTCTGGTGGAAACTAAGCACCTTACGCGCAAAAAACTGGAGCGCTTGCACAAGCTGCTCGACGAAGCCGCAGACGAAAAGAAATGAGAAACGCCAGCCAATTAGTGCTAACTATTCTGCTGAATGCATCCTGGCAGGTTGCGGTAGTCACGATGTTCGCGGGGTGTTGTAGCTGGCTGCTTCGCGAGACTGCCGCCTGGTGCCGCCATTCGATTTGGGTAGCTGCGCTAGTGATTTCGCTCTCCCTCCCAATTGTCAGTGCGCTGAATGCCAGCACGGTATCAGCCGAGCCAAATCAAACGGTCAGCCGCAGCGAGGTCGGACCAGACACTGGCCGTCCTGTGACCACCTTGAAGGTTGTCCCTGGTGAGCAGGGTACGGGTCTGTCGCCTTCGTTTCAGATTGGAAGGACTCAGGAAAGGAGCTTGGACCAGCCGATTCGTGTCAACCGGAATCTTGCCGCCGGATTGCTCGCGTTATATGCGCTGGTTTTTTTGTATCGTGGTTTTAAGCTTTCCCGGGCATGGTGGAGGACCAGGGCAATCATGCGTTGCACTGATTCCGGAAGTATTCTTCCCCATGCGGTAGCCATCATAGCGAAGTGCCAGTTGGCAATCGGAGTCAGGCGCGTCCAGGTAGTCTCATCAGCGTCGGTTCCGGTGCCAATCACGGCGGGACTTTTCCATCCGTTAATCATCCTCCCCGAACAATTGTTGAGGGATGCTGATGAGGAAATATTATTGTCGGCGATTGGTCATGAGTTGGTTCACGTCGCCCGCCGCGATTACATTCTCAATCTCGTTTATGAACTAATCTATCTCCCCTTGTCCTTTCATCCTGCGGCAGCACTGATAAGGCGTCGCATCAGACAAACGCGAGAACTCTGCTGCGACGAGACGGTCGCCAGGACCTTGCTGGCGCCGGACGTCTACGCCCGTTCTCTTGTGCGTTTGATAGGCACGGTACCGCTGGCAGGGCGTTTGGCCGACACAACCATCGGGATCACCGATGCCGACATATTGGAGGTACGTATCATGTCACTGCTCAAAACTTCGAAGTTTAATACTCGCCGAAATATTTTGCTGCTGGTTGCGGCTTGCTTGCTGCTGGCCGTGCCATCCATAGCTGCCGCTGCGTTTGCGGTCCAATTCGATATTGACTATCTGAGTAATCAGGAAGCACAGAAGCAGGATCTGGTTGTCGAGGCTTCTCAGAAGTTGGAACGCGCTCGTGAGGAGTTACAACAGAAAGAACGCGAACTGGCTGAGCGCAGGTCGAAAAACCCAACCCCGCAAGGCGAAGACTTAGAGAAGCAACGTCGTATGGAGATCGAGTTGCAAGAGGCGAGTGCAAGACTCAGCCAGGCACAAGAGTCACAGCACTTGAAAGAAACTGAAACTGCGGTTCGTCAGCTCCAAGAGCGGCTCGCGCAGATAGTTAAGAGTTATCCGGGAGATGAAGCCCGAATGCGCGAAGTGAAGGAACGGCTTGAGCAACTGCAGCGGTCTCTTCCGGAGGATCAAGATCGGTCGCGCGAGTTGCGAGAGCGGCTCGCATTAGTGGCCAGCCAGTATCCAAATGCCGCCCAGATGGCTGAACACCTGCAAACGCTGCGGCGCGCTCAAGAGGAGTTCGCGGCGCAACAAGACACCATGTCCCAGGAGAAGCGCAAGATCGAGGAGAAGCTGAAGGTTAAAGAGGAGAAGTTCGAGCGCGACAAGTACCGGGTTGAGGTCGAACGGGCAGCCAAAGAAGACATTGAAGGGCAGTTCAAGACCAAGAACAAGTTGTATGAGAAGATGATCCGCAGAGAGCTGGATGAGGATCTTCGCAGAAAGATTGAAGCAGACGTGGAATACCGCTCCAATGACCAGATTTCACTGGCGCAACAGGCCACCATGTCGATGGATCGGGCGATTCAAATAGCAGTCAGCCAACACCCGGGCAAAGTGCTGTCTTGCAATCTCGGTCGACAGAAGGACGGCCAGGTCTTCTATCGCCTGGTGATTATCGGCGATAAGAACTCTGCCACTCATGTATGGGTAAGCGCTACGGACGGTCAGATACTAAAGACTGAACGTGATTAGCGAAGCCTTTGCGGTAGACGGCGCGGGTGGGAGGAAACAATGAAAAGGTTGCTGGTGCTTGTTAGTGTTGTTCTGGCGCTTACCTGTTCACCCGCGCCCGTCGCGCAATCCCAAACTCCTGAGTCGCAAGTGGTGTCCGCCGAGCGCAAGGTGAAACTCAAGAACGCCAAACCTATCGTGCGCGATAAATCCAAGCCCGTTCGTAAGGCTCTCGAAGATTGGTACGCTCGGAACATCGCAGCGTTCAAAGCGAAGGACGTGACGGCGGTGATGGCCTTGCGTACAGAAGACTTTCAAACATACACTCCCGACGGCAAAGTGAATACGCGATCCGACATGGAGGCATATACACAGCGTTTTCTTGGCAGGATTGATCACTTCATCTCCCTGGACTTCGGAATTGGAACGATTAAAGTGGACGGCGAGCTGGCGAGTGCCGATGTAACTCAGGCGACAGCTCGCATGCAGCACCTTCCCGATGGAACCCTCCACAAAGTTGAGGCGAGGGCCGTCCAAATTGAAACCTGGAGGAACACTTCCACTGGCTGGAAGTTGTACCGGGTGGATAACGTACGCAGTACCGGCTTGTTGGTGGACGACAAGCCTTACCAACCCTACAAGTGACCTTGGGCAATGAGTTACGGTCAACGTGATGTAAATGCCGACCCTCCGATGGCTGGCAGTCAGCCGGCAAGTCGATAACGGCATCTCGCCTTGCTAGTTTGTCCTAAATAGTGCATAGTGACGCACGGTTAATCCTTCTCTCGCGCATCGACGGTGATGCGCCCCGCGCAAAAGATAGTCAGCGCTGGCGTTTTTGGATAGTTCGAGAGCAGGCTGATTTCAACTTCAGAAGCCGCTCTTTAGAGCATCCGAAAACCGGCCCTTCGCTCCTACCGTTCGACCGAAGCCAATCCGATTCGCAGCTTCTTTTATCCCCCCATGGGGAAAGGTACATCTTTATGTCTATGAAACTTTACGTAGGAAATCTAGCGTTTGCGACCTCAAGTCAGGATCTGCAGGAGCTTTTTGCAGCGGCAGGAACGGTTGAATCGGCAAGCGTCGTGGAAGACCGCGACACTGGACGTTCACGTGGCTTTGGCTTCGTCGAAATGTCCAGCAAGGAAGAGGGCGAGGCAGCGATCGCTCAGTTTAATGGCAAGGAAGTCAATGGTCGTGCACTGAACGTCAACGAAGCCAAGCCTCGCGAAAATCGCGCGGGCGGCGGCGGCGGTGGTCGTGGCGGCTTTGGCGGCGGTCGTGGTGGCGGCGGTGGTTACGGTGGAAACCGTGGCGGCGGCGGTGGCTATGGCGGCGGCAGTGGTGGTGGCAATCGTGAGCCCCGCTGGTAATCCCTTCCAATAACTAAATCTCAGTGCGCCCTCTGTCAACTCGGTGCCTCGATAGTGAAGTTTGCAAAACAAGCTGTTACCACCGAAGGCACAGAACACGGAGGGCTGCGCAGAGACAATCTCTGGTGAGCTGTGAAAGCTCACGTTACAACAATAAAGGCGTTACTCAGAACTAGACTGAGCGTCACAAACAGATTAGTAGGAGTTTATGAATTTTTCTCAACTGGGACTCGAGCCGGCGCAATTGCGAAGCTGCGAATCTCTCGGATATACCGAACCAACACCGATCCAGGAGCAGGGCATCCCTGTCGTCCTAAGCGGCCGCGATATGATCGGCTGTGCTGAAACCGGCACAGGCAAGACCGCCGCATTTCTGCTTCCCATAATTCAGAAGATGAGCGAAAAGCCGCGACCCGGCGTTCGCGTTTTGGTGCTGGCTCCCACGCGCGAGCTGGCAATGCAGATTCAAAAGAACTATGGCGAGCTCAATCGCGTGAAGGCCAATCGTGGCGTCACGGTAATTGGCGGCGCAAACATGCGGACGCAAATCTCGGATTTGAGACGTGGTGCGGCAATCGTAATTGCGACGCCCGGTCGTCTACTTGATTTGGCCGAGCGTGGCGCAGTGAATTTTTCCGGCGTTGAAGTTTTGGTTCTGGACGAAGCCGACCGCATGCTCGACATGGGATTTTTGCCGGCCATTCGGCGGATCCTGTCGATGATGCCGGCCCAGCGTCAGACTCTGCTCTTTTCCGCGACAATGTCTTCGGAAATTGAAAAGCTGGCGCGTTCGACGATGAAGGACCCGAAGTTAATTGAAGTTAGTCCCCGAGGACAGGCGGCGAGTATGGTTGAGCAATCAGCCTACCCGGTGGCCCAGGAATCCAAGACGGCCTTGTTGCTTGACCTGCTCGAACGCGAAAAGTTTGAGCGAGTGCTCGTGTTTACACGAACCCGTCGTGGCGCAGAACGCTTGTCACATATTCTGTCCGCGCGTGACCACAGCGTAAATCGCATCCATTCCGATCGTACCCAGCCCCAGCGTGAAGCGGCTCTTCGTGGATTCCGCGATGGCAAAACCCGGGTGCTGGTAGCGACTGACATTGCCGCACGCGGCCTGGATGTGGATTCAGTTTCACATGTTATTAACTACGACGTTCCAGCTGCTCCGGAAGACTACGTGCATCGCATTGGTCGGACCGGACGTGCGGGCAACACCGGGCGCGCGATCACCATCGTAACGCCCGTTGACGAGCTTTCAATGCGAGCAATCGAGAAGTTAACTGGACAGTCGGTCAAGCGAGTCATGCTGGAAGGGTTTGGCGGGCGCAAGCCTGCTGAAACCGCCGGTAAGCCGTTCGCGCGAGCTGCGGCGCCGCGAGCAGTCTTTACTCGTTCATTCAGACCCCGACGCGCGAGCAGATAAATCACGACGGACGACGGGAGACCGACGACGGCCATTCGATGTGGCGGTTGATGGTCGTCCGTCATCGGTCTGCTAGAAGAAGGAGACGCTATTGGCAAGAGACGATTTGATTCCGGCGGAGGGCACCATAATCGACAAACAGCCCAACGCATTTTTCAAAGTACAGCTGGACAACACGGAACATGTTGTATTGGCTGCCATCTCCGGGAAGATGCGAAAAAATCGTATCCGCATCCTGGTTGGTGATCGAGTAAGCGTTGAGATGTCTCCGTACGACTTGTCCAGGGGCCGCATTACCTACCGGTACAAATAGTGCCGACCGTTGACAGCCGACCGACGACCGCAGGGCCGACGGCGGACGGACGTCGGGTGACGGCAAATGACCTGTGGTATCTCACCCTATTATTGGTTCGCTCAACCTATCCGTCAGCGGTTCGCGGTAGTTTTTACAGCCGTTCCATGGTCTCACCAGGTTCGACGGTAACGGACCGAAAACTCGACATACGCACCAGCCCAGGCGCTGAGCCTTTCGGTTTGGTTAGAAACTTCCGGGGGGTGTAGTGGATGGTGACTTTGGAGTCGCTGCTCGCTTGACTGAATTTTGCTGCAAGTTGCGCCGCTTCGATTATGGTCCGATGGGGAATTTCATTCCGGCTGGAGTTTCGGATGATAACGTGAGACCCAGGATAGTCGCCGGCGTGCAGCCAGAGGTCGTTTGGACGCGCTACCCGGAAGGTCAGTTGATCGTTGTCGCGCGCTGACCTGCCAACAATCACTTCGTAACCGTCAGATGAACGATAGCGTCTCATGCCAGGAATGGCTGTGGACGCTTTTTCTTTTGGGCGAACAGCAGTCTTTTGGGCTTTAGGCTGAGTTAGCGAGGTCAAAACTGTTTCGTCCCGATCGGCGATGGCCTTTTCCAGTTTGGTCTGTTTTTCTTCAATCGCGGCCAGTTCACCTT
>DATKIS010000308.1:0-3961 GCA_035543975.1 Pyrinomonadaceae bacterium | reverse complement strand
CGCGTCGAGGATGCACCCGCCATACAGAGGAGACGGCACCGAAGTGAACCAGCGCTCAGCAGGGATAGTTGAGATTCCACTCGAAAACAAGAGTGAATATCCAGATAGTCCGATATTTATCTAGGATCGACCCGGTGGCTGCGTTTTGTTGTTGATCGATTTAGGAAGGCTCCAGGCACAGAGCTTCATGCTTCTGGCAGAACCAATATGAGCAAAAAAGATCATCTCGAAATACCGTCATCCGTACCAGGCCTTTGTCTCAAAGCAATACTGAGGCACGCGAAAAAAGACGCCTTGAACATGAAGGTTGATGGCGATTGGGTGAACATTACTGGAGAGCGTTTTGTGGATAGGGTTCAAAATGTCGCGCTGGGTTTGGCCGATTTAGGAATAAAGCCCGGAGATCGAATAGCGCTGTTATCAGAGAATCGACCCGAATGGTCGATTGCAGATCTGGCGATTCTGAGTCTCGGCGCTATTAATGTGCCTATCTATACAACTCAGGCTGTTGATCAAATCCGGTATATCCTCGCCGATTCGGGAACTCGCGCAATTTTCGTCTCAAACAAAAAGCTCTTTAGTCACTCAGCAAAAGCTCTCGAAGGGTTGGATTTTCTTGAGAAGGTTATCTTCTTTGATGATCCTAAGCTCCAGAATCTTGAAAGATCAACAACCCTTGCGAGTTTGGAGAAGGTTGGCGCGCAGCGTGCCCAGGATAAGCCTCAGGTACTGGAAGCATATCTCAATGCAATCAAGCCCGACGATTTGGCAACAATAATCTATACCTCAGGGACTACCGGTGAACCCAAGGGGGTAATGCTCACACACGCCAATTTCACCTCGAATGTGCTCGCGATAACCGCAGGTCTGCCGATATCGCCGAGTGACATCGCCCTGTCAGTTCTTCCTTTGTCACACATTTTTGAAAGAACAGGTTTCTACATCTTCTGTTACAACGGTGTATCTGTGTATTACACACCCTCGTTCGATCAAGTTGGGGAAAATCTTCGCGAGGTTAGGCCAACGTTAATGACGGCGGTTCCTCGATTATTTGAAAAGGTGTATCACCGAATTTTAAAAAAGGGACTTTCAGAAAAAGGCTTGAAACGCCGCGTGTTTGTTCGTTCGCTGGAAGTAGGCCGACGCTACGCCGAAACCAAGGACAAAAGCCGACTAGTGAGCCCTGCGTTGGCAATTCAACAACGACTGGCGGATCGTTTGGTATTTTCTAAGTGGCGTGAAGGAGTGGGGGGACGGCTAAGGTATTTCGTATCGGGCGGAGCCCCACTGTCGCCCGCGCTTTCTTATGCCTTTTTGGCTGCCGGTATTCCTATTCTTCAAGGCTACGGAGCGACCGAGACCTGCATTGTCTCTGCAAACCGTCCTGAGAACAACCACGTTGGTTCAGTGGGATTACCCTTTGAAGGAATCGAGGTTGCCATAGCTGAAGACGGTGAGATATTACTCCGGGGACCAAACGTAATGAGAGGGTACTATGGCCATCCGGAAGAAACCGCCGCAGTTTTGGCTGGGGGATGGTTCGCGACAGGCGATGTAGGACATCTTGACAAGCGAGGACACCTTTACATAACTGACCGAAAGAAGGACTTGTTCAAACTCTCAAATGGGAAATACGTTGCCCCTCAACAGATCGAGAGTCTCCTCAAGCAGAGCGAGTTTGTGAGTCAGGTGGTAGTGGTTGGTGCCGGCCAGAAACAACCGGCAGCCCTGGTCGTCCCCGAATGGGAGGCACTTAGGCAGGCATTGACGGCAGCGGGCGAAAAGTTTCCGAGCGATCGAGGAGAACTCGCCAAATTCCCCGCGGCTATCAAGTTAGTTCAGAATGATGTTGCAGTGCTCACACGAGGGCTCGCCGATTACGAGAGAATCCGACGTATTGTCTTGTTGCCGGAGGAGTTTACGATTGACAAGGGAGAACTAACGCCGACCCTCAAGGTGAAGAGGCGCATTATCGATCAGAAATTTGGCGACCTGATTGATGAGATTTACTCCTAAACAACTAGAAGGTGAAGAGCGGTCATAGGCTCACAATTTTGAGGCGACGTTGCTCGAAACATTCACCAGCGAAATCTCTCTTGGCTCGTTGGAGCTTTCATTGACTGCCTTTCCCGGTCTGTCTCGTCCCAAAATTGACTCAGCAAGAACTCGCAAGTTCATGGGCAAATCCGGAACGCGGCACTCCCGTTTGAGAGGTAGCGTGTGAAAGGCTAAAAGCGGAATCTCGCAATAGCAAAAGTCACAGTTCGCTAAGTGGTGCTTGACGAGAAAGTTGATCTCTGGTGAGAGTGAACGAGATCTAAAGGAAAGCAAAAGGTTTGAAGAAGGGCAAGCTAGTTTCTTGCTGAATGACTTTGCGGTTGAAGTTATCATCGAGTTGCCCCTAGCCCCTTAGCTACTAGGTTGAAATCAGTTTTAGTAGAGAGATATGCGCAAAGAGATTGAAGAAAGCAAGGGGCAGATTGCTTCTCAGCCTCAACTTGAAGAACCCGGCATCGGTCATCCGCTTGTTCAACAACTTAATAGACTTAATTGAAGGGTCCTTCCATAACTTTGTTTTGGGGACTTTACCGTTTGTGGTTTGGAATCAATAACTTGGCTAGTGTGTAAAAACATGTTGCTCATTTTTAGGAATGTTGCTAAGATGCTTTCCGCCAAGTCAGAGAGCGCCTGCTCTTTGACGCTCGTTCCAGGGCAGCCCACCTGTTTCACAGGGTGATCGGGCAAAATCAAATTGATACCAATTCGCCTTAAGGACACTTAGGCGAGCCACGACGTTCCCCCCTTAAACTTCTGGCCAGTCCCCACTGGAGCTTTTTCGTGTTTCATTGGAACTGATCCAAAGAGCTTCGCGAGCCTTTTCCGCAGGGGAGCTTGGTTACGCCAATCCTCGAAGTTTCCCTCCAAACATTAGCCCCCAATCAACTCAGTCATCAAAAGAACAACACCAGTGAAATCTCTAAGTCACGAACTCCAAAAACAAGTTGAGCAGAGAACCGTGGGCCAGGAACCGCAAACCGCCCGTGCGAAACGTACCGCTGAGCGTATTGCCAAGAGTGGTAAGTGGGTCGAGAGCCTGCGTTGCTCAGATGTCAATCGCCTCTGGTCGGAGTTGCACAGAATTGTCTCACATCATCCTTTGGTGAGAGCCTCCCGTAGCGCGGGTCTCTTAGTGGAGGAAGGAGCCACCACGGCTTACACCGACTTAACCCAAGAACTTTTCGTTCAGTTGCTGAGCAAGAACCGCTTTGAACATTATCTCGAGTCAGAAATGACGGATTATGAGATTGAGTGTGAGATTGGTCAAATAGAACTAACCAACCTGCTCACAGCTGAGCTTCGAAAACGACATCCGGAAAGTTATCGGTTGGCGCGTCGCATCTCCACCCTGATCCAATCTAGTTCAAATTTTCGCCGTTTTGATTCGAGTGGAACCGGAGATGAGCCCCATCGTCGACTAGCCGATCGAGTTTACGGTCTAAGTGAATGGGTGGATGGAAAACGCCGTCGCGATTCGCACGAAGTTGAGCAACGCGTACACATGATTCCCGTTCGCGCACGAGATACCCGAATGGTAGGTTGTACCGGCGACTCGCAAGTCGTAATTAGCAACTCAGATTTAGAAGACCTCATCGTTTCAGTGCTGGACGCGGTCGACTCGCCTGTCGACGTTAGGGCACTTCGGGGCTTGGTTATGTCCCGTCTTCCAGTGATGGACATCTATCTTGTTCCACTCGACGGCGACGATAACGATACAGAGGGTAATCACTTTCAGCCTGTTGACAAGGGAGAAAACCCGGAGCAGGGACTCTTGCGCCGAGAGTCTGAAGATGAAGCAGCGGGCTTTGTCGATCACTTCCTTGCGAACCTCCATGAAACGGTGCGCGGAAAACTTAAGCAATACAACCGCATTCTCGGAGTTCTGTGGCACTGCTATCTAAGC
>DATKIS010000307.1:0-5030 GCA_035543975.1 Pyrinomonadaceae bacterium | reverse complement strand
GCTGGCCCAGCTAAGGAAGGTGCAGCGACCGTACCGGGAAATGAGTTGGAAGAAGCGTTGGACCCGGAGGTTAAACGTATTGGATGGTTCATCTGCAAAGATTTGGCGGGTAGCCGACTGAAGAAAGACTTGGAAGAAGTCTACGTGAAGTTGTCCGGCTGCTCTGGTAATGAGCGCTGGGCATACGCGGTAGAGTTGTTGAAGTCAGACGGCGAAGTAGCACCAGAGACGACGGCTGAAGACATTCGCCGACTCTATTTGCTTTATACGGTAAATTCAGATTCGGTCCAATTCATACTCGCGCGTTACCGTCCTCAATACTACTCCGGGTCGGTTAGACTTTTTCGCATTAACGATTTTAACGACGTGGGGGATGATTTAAGTCTCGGTTGGTCACAATTCACGTCCCAGCCGGTTGACGTCCAGATTGTTGACGGCGATCACGGTACATTCTTTCACGGAGAAAATCTCGTCACGTTGGCCCGACGCTTAACCACGTGTCTCGAGGCGGCGCAGGCAAATTGAAGTATTCTTCTGGCTATGTTTGAGGACTTTTCTGCGATCTCTGTTTCCTCTACGTTTACAGTTAGTCGTGAGAAACAGTTGACCCAGAGGACCCAGAGATCGCAGAGAAGACTCACGAATAAGAAACTGAAGAAAGCACAGGTTGGAGAATAAAAGATGGTGTTACAAGTAGAAACATATCAGTTCCAGGCGGAGACGAAGCAGTTGCTCGACCTGATGATTCACTCCCTCTATACAACGAAGGAAATCTTCCTCCGTGAGTTGATTTCAAACGCTTCCGATGCCCTCGATCGTTTAGGTTTCGAGGCGCTTACCCAACCTGAGTTAGAGGGAGACGATTCGAGGAAGGAGATTCGCCTCGAAGTTAATCGCGCGGAGAGAACCTTAACAATTAGTGACACTGGCATCGGAATGGGTCGCGCAGAGGTCATAGAAAATATCGGCACTATTGCCAAATCCGGGACGCGAGAATTACGCGAGAAAATCAAGGAAGGTGCATCCGCGAGAATAATGGAGGAGCTGATCGGTCAGTTCGGAGTAGGGTTTTACTCTTCTTTCATGGCCGCCGATAAAGTCACTTTGTTGACGCGCCGCGCCGGCGAACAGGAGGCTACTCGCTGGGAATCAACAGGCGATGGGCAATACACGATCACAAATGCAGAGAAACCAACCCGAGGGACGTCAGTCACACTTCATCTCAAACCTTCTGATCCTGAAGAAGGCATTGAAGACTACACGGACAAATGGATCCTGGCGCGAATCGTCAAGCGATATTCCGACTTCGTCAACTATCCAATTATCTTTACAGACGAACGTGAGGAAGTGGAGCGCGACGAGGATAGCAAAGTAAAGGATGACGGAAAAACTCATACGGTAATTGAAGACAAGGTTCTCAATTCCATGAAGCCGCTCTGGATGCGGTCCGCTAGCGAGGTGACAGCGGAAGAGAATGCGGAGTTTTACAAGCATATCTCTCATGACATGAATGAACCGCTGCAATTCCTAAATGCCAAGGCCGAAGGTCTTTTGGAATACCAGGCGTTGATCTTTTTCCCTGCGAAGGCTCCTTACGATCTTTATTACCACGCGTTTGAGTCCGGACTGCGCCTCTATGCCAAGGGCATCATGATCATGGAGCGATGTGCGGATCTTTTGCCTCGTTACCTGCGATTTCTCAAGGGCGTTGTGGACTCTGCGAACCTTCCGCTGAACATTTCCAGGCAGATGCTGCAACAGGATCGTCAGATCGGTCAGATCAGAAAGTGGCTTACGAAGAAGGCTCTGGACACCCTTCAGCAAATGTTCGATAACGACCGCGAAAAGTATTTGATCTTCTGGAAACAGTTTGGGCGCGCGCTCAAGGAAGGTGTTTCCTCTGACTATGACAATAAAGACCGGATTGCTTCGCTACTGCTTTTTGAATCCTCCAATGATTCACAAGCACTGACAACATTGAAAGACTATGTTGCCCGCATGCCTGAGGATCAGACTGAGATTTTCTATCTTACCGGCGAGTCACGCACTGTGGTGGAGAACTCACCTCATTTGGAGGCTCTCAAGGAGAAAGGATACGAAGTACTGTACCTTGTCGATACTGTTGATGAGTTGCTGGTCCAGTCTTTGACCGAGTTCGAAGGGAAAAAATGGAAGTCGTTGGTCAAGGGAATGGTCAAGCTGGGTAGCGAAGAAGAGCGTGCCCAAATTGAGCAGGAATTAAAACAGTTGCAGGAAGAACTCGCCGATCTGCTCAAAGCAATCCAGCAATATCTTGATCCATATGTGAAGGACGTCCGCCTCACGAATCGGCTGACTAATTCACCTGTTTGCCTGGTCGGTTCGGAAATCGACTACAGTCCCCAGATGGAGCGACTCCTGCAAATGGGTGAGGGCGGGAGACCAAAACAACGACGTATCATGGAGCTTAACCCGCAGCACGAAATCATCAAAAGGATGCGAGAGCGATTCCAAAAAGATCAAACTGATGCCAAGCTGAGCAAGTATGCTCAACTGCTCCATGGCTATGCGTTGCTAGCGGAAGGGTCGGATCTTGCCGATCCTCCGCAATTCAACCGATTGCTCACAGAGGCCATGACCGAGAGCTTATAGCTGCCCCGGAACGTCAGCGTTCAAGGCGCTCTTCTCCCATATCTTTGCGTCGGCGCAAGCGAGATTCCAATGCAGAGTGCTGTCGATCCAGGTACGCGATATTCATTCTTTCGTCCCTTGACTCTTTCCTTGCATTTGACTAAAGTTCAATTGACACAATACTCTAGGTTCTTAAATTCGAGATCTGCTACTCCCTCGCATCCAAATTCTCGGAATTCGAGCTAGGCGAAATCGTTTTTGTGAGCTTGTGCGGTAGCTTCATACTGAAGCGCAATCGAGCTAACGCTCATAATGTATCTTCACTATCACCATTTTTGGCAAGAATTATGTATAGCCTTCAAGAAGTTCCTCGTTGGTACGCAATCTATACTCACCCGAACCAGCATGAACGAGCTGAAAGTAACCTAAAAGCATGGCGGGTGGAAACATTCAATCCTAAATCGAGACGGATTCTTTCAAAGAATTCGAACTCCCCAAAATACAGTGTCAAACAATTGTTTCCGCGTTATCTGTTTGCACGTTTTGACGCCACTTTGTCGCACAAAATATGCTTTACCAGAGGCGTTCACAGTGTGGTCAGCTGCGATGGCAAACCGGCGCCCATTGATGATGTTGTGATCTCGTTGCTTCGCTCGAGGATTTCTGAAGATGGCTATATTCGGTGGGAAGACGAACTCAAGAGTGGTGACAACGTCATTGTCGAGGGCGGCCCACTTTCAAACTTTATGGGCGTTTTCGAGCGGAACCTTGCCGATGCTAAGCGGGTGTTGATTTTGCTGACGACCGTTAGTTACCAGGTACGCGTGGTTCTCGAGCGAGAGCAGGTTCGCAAGTTGCCGCTTCAGGAGAGGCGGAGTGCAGCATGAGTCTTGAGAGCTTCTGAACGTAACCCCCCTCAGGAATAGGTTCCTTGGCCGTCTCCTCTCCACCAAGAAATCTCTCTGTCCCTCAAGCCGGAAAGCCTCGCGCCAACATTGTGTAGTGCGTGCAGCTTCCTGACTATTGAACGAGTCCGGCACTCGTAGACGAATGGGTGCAGCTTGCTTAAACCTGCAGTGGATCCGAACGAGACAATATCGATATCTAAAGAGGCCCACCTCTGGTTTTCAAATACAGGAGGTTCTCCGCAGGCCAAACTCCGGCTCTTCTGTTTCCCGTACGCCGGAGGAGGCGCTCAGATGTTTCGCAATTGGGGAGTAAACCTGCCGCCTCAGATTGAAGTTTGCCCGGTGCTGCTACCTGGGCGTGGAGTTCGCATCAAGACTCCGGCCTACACAAACTTCTTGGCGCTCACGAGGCTGATTGCGAAGGTGATACGTCCGTTGCTGGATGTACCGTTTGCCTTTTTTGGACACAGCATGGGGGCATTGATGGCATTTGAGCTCTCACGCGAATTACGAAGGCTTGAGCATCCTCAGCCCTTGCACCTGTTCGTTGCAGCACACTTACCGCCACAGGTTATGCGTGAAAGGAAACCGCTCTTCAATCTTCCAGACGCGGAGATCATAGAAAGATTGAGAGAAATCAACGGCACGCCTACGGAGATTCTGGACCATCCTGAATTGATGGAGATGATGATGCCGCTACTGCGCGCAGACTTCGAGATGGTTGATTCTTATACCTATGTGCCGGATGCCCCGCTGGCTTCCTCAATTACCGTGCTTGGTGGTTTACAGGATCGAGACGTTACCCGCGCCAGCTTGCAGGAATGGGAGAAACAGACCACTGGCAGTTTCTCCTTGCGAATGTTTCCCGGCGATCACTTTTTCGTCAACACAGCGTCATCCTTTATCTATCAAGTACTAAGTCGTGAACTCTATAAATACGTTACGTAAGCCGTTTTCTGAGGAGGCGAAACATGCCAACTGTTAAGGGCGAAGGCGAGTTCCCGCAAGAATCAGCCGGTCTCGATCTTAAAGATTATCACCACATTGAGATCTATGTGGGAAACGCTCGTCAAGCAAGCTACTTCTATCGGACGGCTTTTGGTTTTACGCCCGTCGCCTATCGCGGTTTGGAAACCGGAGACCGCGACCGTACTTCAATTGCGCTGAAACAAGGAGCCATCTATCTCGTGGTGACGGAAGCGCTGAACCTCGATAGCGAAGTTGCCGAGCACATCAAAAACCACGGGGAGGATGTGAAGGACATTGCATTCACCGTTGGTGACGTAGAGGGCGCTTACCAGCTGGCGATAGAGCGCGGCGCGACATCTGTCCTGCCTCCTACTCGCTTCGAGGATCAACATGGCGTTGCCCTCAAAGCAACTATCCGGGCTTTTGGAGAGACCGTGCATTCCTTTATCAATCGCGATGATTACGGCGGCGTTTTCTTCCCCGGCTTTCAACCTCTTTTGTCAACCCTGCCCACAGCAGTCACTACGGGATTGACAAGAATAG